>NZ_JBNPOJ010000019.1:0-31752 GCF_050315115.1 Peptoniphilus sp. SGI.035 | reverse complement strand
TATATTTTTTCTAAAACATCTATAAATAGTAAAATGAAATATAAATTATGATTTACAAGAAAGGTAAAGTATATTTTATTCTTTAGGTAAAGATAAATTAATTGAAAGAGCAGAAAAAATAAAAAATTCCCTATAAATTTTAACGAGATAATAAAAGAGGGCTGTCCGCGAAGAACAGCCCCTTATTTTATTATCTTAAAAATTATTTTAAAACTCCAAATTCATAATCTCTGTCTTTAAAATATTTTATAATAGAACTTAGAGAATCTACTGTAAGTTGTTTATTTGTCGCATCGTGTGCAAGTACAACTGCAATTTTTGTGTTTTTATTTTCATGAAGACTTTTATCTAGATAATTTACGAAACCGTCAACTGTTGTAGGTCTAACAGATTTTTTCTCTGCATCGCCAACAAGTGAGTTCCAGTCTATCCAATTAATGCCCTTTGATTCTAGAAGTGCATTACTTGCATCGGTATTACTCCAAGACATTTCGCCACCAGGGTATCTAAATACATTTGAGTGAAAATCATCTCCAAGAATATTTTTTAGCCTTGCATTAGTTTTTTGAATTTCTTCATAAACTCTTTCGGGGTTGACAACTCTACCTGGATATAAATATTCATAGTCATGACTAAAGGAGTGAGTTGCAATAGCATTTCCATTTCTCAGAATTTCACGAACTCGACCTGCCGTTTTATCTCCAATTGATTTTCCCACTAAAAAGAAAGTTGCACGAACATCTTCTTTTTTTAGAATGTCTAAAACTTGAGGAGTAATAGTATTATTTGGTCCATCGTCAAAAGTTAGGAATACAATTTTTTTGTCGCCATCATAATTATTTTTTTTAATGTATGTGCGTATTTCCTTTGCATCGTAGGCATACTTATCAACTTTTTTCAAGTGATTAGATCCCTTTACTATAAATTCATCTTCCATTCGAAGTAAAGGATCAAGGGCCACATTAGATATATATTCAGGGTCGTAATAATATTTTTTAGGTCTATCCTTGTTAATTTCATTTGCGTAGTACCACATAAGTGCTGGGTAAACTTCATCTTTTGGTTTTTTTATTGCAGAAAACATCTTAGAAAATACAAAAATTATAAGTATTATGAAGATTGAAATTGAAATTATTTGTCTTTTTCTCTTTCTTCTTCTAGCTCTTTGTCTTCTTTGTTTTTGTCTTACATCGTAATTTGATTGGGTCATAAAAAACCTCCCACTGATAATATACATCAGTGGAAGGTAACTTGCAATTACAAAAGAGTTACAATTAGTTTATTGAATTGTATATAATGTACAAAATTTCTTCAAGACTTAGTTCTTTATCAAGGTTAATTTCATCGCCGATATAACCATAGCCCTTTGCAATTATATAGTAATTTTCATATTCTTTTAGTGATTTTTGATTTTTAAATAAATTATCTTTAAAAATCCCCTTGGCTTTTGTGAAATCCTGTAAGCCATTGTCTATTATTAAAAATTTAATTACATCTTTTTCAGTGATTTTTTTATTCTTAACTTTACTCATATCAATACCATATCTGTTGTCGTCATAATATTCCAAGCCATAATTTTTGTGAATTAATTCAATAAATTCTTTATAAGTAATTTTGTCAGATAATTTTTTGCCAATTGTTCCATATCCCATATCTTTTAAATAATTTATAGCTTCTTTATTTTTGGCGCTATTAAAATCATCATAAGAAATTTGATTTTTAAAGTTAACTATATTTCCAGACTTATCTCTCAAAATTTTATCTTCGCCAATTATTGGAAGGATATTTTGTAATTTTCCATATAAAAGCTTAGGTCCAGATTCAGTCATTTCATATTTAAGCCCAAAGTTTTTGGAGTTCAAATAAATTTTATTTGCTTCATCCTTTGTTAAATTTATATCCCTTGCTTTGCTAAAATCTATATTGGAAAAATCTTTTTCATAAAGCACAACTTTTTTTTCATCATCAACTGCAATAAACACACCTTCGTCTAAAACTGGAATAGAATTTACATACCTTGGAATAAAAATATTTGTGCAGTAATCGAATTTTGTTAAATCAATTTTTTCTAAATTAAGTTCTGTCTTGTCGCCATAATTTTCTAAGAAGTTGAGTGCAATTTTTTTGGCTTCTTCATCAGGAACTTTTGTCTTTACATCTTTTTTATCTGTATAAATATTTAGGCTAACTAAATTTAATGTTTTTGCGTTTAATGTTATTTCTCCATAGTTTTTGCCCTTTTCGAGAGTTATTTTGTAATAATAATTGTCCTTATCTGAGGAAAGAGCTATATTTGTAATTTCGTAGGATTTGCCGACAATTTCTGCAGCTTTTTTCTTTGCTTCGGATTTTTTCTTTAAATTTCTTTGTGCGTCAATTTTTTTTACTTCGACTCCAATTAAACCTATTGTATCCTTTGCTTCTTCAGTCTTTGCAAAAGAAATATCATTACTTTTAAAATTATTTTTAAAGACTTTGCCCGTTGTTGCGTCAATATCAAGGACATTTGATGAATATACTTTTTCTACACTTTTTCTGTCGCTACTTACTTTGTAGTAAAGAGAAAGGGGAGATTTTTCTAAAAATATTTTTTGTGCATCTTCGAGGCTAATTTTTGCTTGGTCTTTAAAGTCCTTGTCTTGTAAAAAGGAGTTTATATAGGAATTATCTCCCATCAAGTTTATACTAACTATTTTGCCAAGATTAGATGAAAAATTTACATTAATAAAATCATCAAAAACAGGGATATCTCTAACAACTCTTCTATAATTAAGCTCAATGTCCTTACTGTTAGGGTTGATTTCGTAATCAGATAAAATATATTTTTTGTTAAAGTCCTTTATTGTCTTAGTGAGAATTTCTTGTGCAGCTTTTTGGACATCTTCTTTAGAATAGTTTTTACCTATATTTTCTTTTTTTTCATCAGCTGAAGACCATTTGTAAAAGGAAATAAACTCGCCGTCACTATTATACATCACATTTGCTTCGCCTAATTTTTCGTCAGACCATCTGTAAGATATAAGAAATTTATTTTTTATTAATTTGTTTAAAAAGTCGCTTCCAATATCACTAGGCATAGGTTCCTTTACAATAGTAAAGCTTTCGTAAGCTCCTGTTATGTTAAATATGTTTTTGATTTCTTCAACTTTTTTCTTTTCAGCATTTGTCATTTCAACTGATATGGCTTCGTCAGTGTCATTAGTTACGGGATTTTTACTAGCGCTTACGTGACAAGTACCTATTAGTAAAAGTAGAGAAATGCTAATTATTAATTTTTTATTCATAATTACCTCCTTATTAAATCGCTAAAGTATTTATGTAAAAAAAGAAGAGGCACTGCCTCTCCCTTAGTTTAAAAATTAAGCGTCTGCTTCTTCTTTACTATCATTATTAAGTGCAGCTACAAGAATATTAGGATCTATACCGTGAACCATTGCAGCTTCTTCAAGAGATTCCATTTGAGAAGATGGACACATAATACAACCCATTCCAAAGCTCATTAAAGTTCCAATTGATTCAGGCTTTTTTGAAAGAATTTCTCCAATTAACATTTCTTTTTTAATTTCCAAAATTAACACCTCCTAGATCATTATACCCAAAACTATTTATAATTAAAAGATGAGTATTCAACAAAATTATCACTTATATTTGTTCCGAGACTAATTTTAAATTCTTTTGTAGGATCAAATCCCTTTGACGTCAAAGTTTTTGCTACTTCAAATTTATCTTCATATGGGAAAATTTCAGATTTTTTGTCTTGAGTTATTCTTATAAAAGGTTTGTATGTGAATTTTCCATTGAACTTTGTTGATAAAGGAATTACTTCTACTATATTTTCAGAGTTTACATATTGGACACTGCCACTGATTTGTCCAGAATCCTTAGTTGCAAGTATATTATTATTAATATTCTTTAAAAAATTATTAATGTCTAAAATAGGGTTTTTTAGTATATTAAGATCTTTTTCTTCATAACTTGTAGCATACTCTACTATTTTTATATCCACTTGATTTTTTACAAGAGACTTTGGCTCGATTGCCTTGGAATCAATTATAATGCTATTAGTTTTTTCGTCAAAATTTACGTCAAATCCAATAGTTTGACCTAATTCTCTTAGTTTAAAATAATTGTATCCGTCAATAGTATATACACTAAAGGAATGTCTTACATCATTAACATATACATTGTGTTTGGAAACTTTAACCTCACTGTCGCTATCCTTTAGTGGAGTTAAATCGCCATCAACTTTTTTATAGTCAGATTTGCTATTTATTATTACAGCAGACCTTCCTTCGTCATAACTTACATTGAATTCAGCGTCTTTACCATCTAAAAGTGCAGCAACATCTCTAAGCTTAAAATAATTATTGCCCTCAATATTGTAACCCTTTATACCAGTATCCTTACCATCGAGAACAATACTTTGGCTAGAAACTTTAGCGCCAGCAAATACATTTACACTTGAAAATAAAATAAGAGATGTGACAATTGTACCTATAAATTTTTTCATAATATTACCTCCCATCTCTATTGTATTTGAAAAGATGACACTCGACAAGAGAAAAAATTTAACCTATAATTTATATAGGTGATGAAATGGAAAACTTATTAATGGGACTTAATATTGTATCCCCTGTCTTTTTTGTATTGCTTCTTGGATACTTCGCAAAAAAGAGAGGATACATAGATAATAATTTTGTGGACAAGGGTACATGGATAGTTTTTTATTTGGCTCTGCCCTTTAAATTATTTTATGATATAAAGAGTGCGAAGATTGAATCTTTACATCCAAAATATGTGGCATATATTTTGTTGGGAATAATTTTTGTAATTTTTGTTTCTATTGTTATTGCAAAGTCTTTAAGAATTAAGGACAAGAAAAAGTTATCTGCTTTTGTGCATTGCGCTTATAGGTCTAACTTTGTTTATGTTGGCTTTCCAATTTTAGATATAATATATAATGGCGCACCTTCAATGGAGCATATGATAGTTATAATTTCCTTTGGACTTACTCTTTATAATATTTCTGCAATAATTCTTCTAACTTATTATAGCGAAGCTGAAGATAAGAGAATTTCATTTATAGACATTGCAATGAAAATTATAAAAAATCCAATGATTGTCAGCATAATTATTGGAGCAATTTTTAATTTTTTACATATTCCAGTTTATCAAGGAGTGGACAAGGCAATAGAAATGGTGTCAAAGATTTCTACACCAATGTCTCTTATATTAATTGGCGCAAGTTTAAACTTTGAAAGTTCAAAGAGTGATTTTAAGTTAATGTTTATTTCTGCATTTATTAAGACGGTTCTTGCACCAGCAATATTAATTCCAATTGGTGTAAAACTTGGTTTTACAAATATGGAACTTGGAATAGCCTTTGTCTTTTGGGCAACGCCATGCGCAGCAAATTGTTTCATATTCACAAAGCAGATGAATTCTGATTATGAATTTGCATCAAAAATAATAACTTTTAGTTTTATAATGAGCATAATTACTTATCCAGTGGGAATATCCCTTATGAATTATTTTAATCTATTGCACTAGATAAATATTAATGCTATAATCTTCTTACAACTAAGAATAATACCTTATTGAGAGTGGTGGAGTGAATGGGCACTTTGAAACCCGGCAACCTAGTTGGTGCTAAATCCCACAGATTTTTATCTGAAAGATGAGGTTTAATGATCCTCACTTTTGCGTGAGGATTTTTTTATGAATGTATTTTTAATTTTCAAAATTATAAACTTTAAATAAAATTCATACATTAAATCAAAGGTATTTAAAATGGAGGAATTAAAAATGAAAAAATGGCAATTTAGTTCAGAATCCGTTACAGAAGGACATCCGGATAAAGTTTGCGACCAAATATCTGATGCTATACTAGATAAAATTTTAGCAAAGGATAAAAAAGCGAGAGTGGCTTGCGAAACTATGGCATCCACTGGAATGATAGTAATTACAGGAGAAATTTCAACAGATACTTATGTAGATTTTGAAAAGACAGCAAGAGAAGTATTAGAGGATATTGGATACAATAGAGCTAAATATGGTTTTGACGGAAGAACTTGTGCAGTCTTATCTGCAATAAAAGAGCAATCTTCTGACATTGCTATGGGCGTTGACAGATTTAAAGAAGAAGGAGTTGACGAGCTTGATTCTTTTGGAGCAGGAGATCAAGGAATTATGTTTGGTTTCGCTTGCAACGAAACAAAAGAATTAATGCCACTTCCAATTTCCCTTGCACATAAACTTGCAAGAAGACTTACTGAAGTTAGAAAAAATGGAACACTCGATTATTTAAGGCCTGATGGCAAGACTCAAGTAACTGTTGAATACGAAGAAGATAAACCAGTTAGACTAAAAAATGTTGTAGTATCTTCACAACATGCGCCAGATGTTCCAATGGAAAAAATTAGAGAAGATATTATTAGAGAAGTTGTAGAAAAAGTTGTGCCTGAAGAATTTATAGATGACGATACAGAATTTTTTATAAATCCAACGGGAAGATTTGTACTTGGTGGACCAATGGCAGATGCAGGACTTACTGGCAGAAAAATTATTGTAGACACTTATGGAGGCTTTGGAAGACATGGAGGAGGAGCTTTCTCAGGAAAAGATCCAACAAAGGTAGATAGGTCTGGTGCATATTACGCAAGATATATTGCAAAAAATTTAGTGGCAGCAGGACTTGCAGACAAAGTTGAAATTGGACTTGCCTATGCAATTGGAATTGCAAGACCAACTTCTGTATATGTAGAAACTTTTGGCACTGGAAAATTATCCGATGAAGAAATTGAAAAAATCATAATGGAAAATTTCGACATGAGACCAGCTGCAATCATAGGTGAACTTGATCTATTAAGACCAATTTATAGACAAACGGCATCCTATGGACATTTTGGTAGACCTGATTTAGATCTTCCTTGGGAAAAAACTGATAGAGCAGAAGAATTAAAAAAATATTTAAAATAAAATCGGATTAAAATTTAAAAATTCGGGAAAATATAAGTGTCGAGAAAAAATACTAACTTAGTATGTTATAATATTTAAGAAGTTAAATTTTATAGTCGAGAAGGGATTATTATGAAGAAAAATTTTAAATATTTTAGAGCAAATCCTTGTGGAAATATTACAGGATTTGTAATCGCACCAGTGTATCCTGGATATAGAAAAGCATACACAAAGTGCATCATTGAACAAATAGATAAAGACGTTGAACAAGTTGGTTTTATATCTCCAGCTTACGAAGGTGCACCACTTAGGATGGACATGATGGGTGGAGAATTTTGTGCCAATGCAACTAGAGCCTATGGACTTTATTCTGCAGGATTTTACGATGTCGATGGACTTGTTGACATTGAAGTATATGTAAGTGGTCATGAAGGAACTACTGATGTAATTGCAGATGTAAAAAATCAAAAGGCTTATGTAGCAATGGAAGCACCTCTTGATAAAAAAATCATCGAAATTAATGGAAAAGAATACCAATTAATAGAACTTAAGGGCATTAGTCATTTAATTGTTGAAGAAAAAGAAGATAGAAAATTTATAGATGATGCTTTAAAAGTTTTAAAAGAAAAATACAAAGCAGAAGCATATGGAATATTATTTTTTGACAAAGAAAATCTCCAAGTTATTCCCTATGTATTTGTAGAAGGATCGGACACTTTAGTTAGAGAAGGTTCTTGTGGTTCAGGCACTATTGCAGTAGTAAATTATCTCGTAGATGATATAAATTCTCTTGATGAAGATTACAAGATTTCAATAAAAAATCCAGCAGGAGAACTTGAAGTTTTTGTTTACGAATTTGAAGATGGCAAAAAGCTATGTGTAGGTGGAGAAGTTGAACTTTCAGAAGTGGAAAATAAATCAATTGATATTCCACAGGAAGTTGCAGCACAAGTTATTGCAGAACACGATAAACTTGTTGAAGAAAGAAAAAAACAAATGGCTAAAGAAGAAAAAGAAGAACCAGTTGACGAAAACGACTTAACTGATGAAGAACTTGAAATCATGAGAAAAAAGTTTGGATTTAGTTAATTTGAAATTTTAGGCTCTATGTCAAATATTTAAGAGGTTTGAGAAATCGAACCTCTTTTTTTATGAAATAATTTTTGTTGCCATTTTTTCAAATAAAAGATTTTTTTACTTTCAGCTGATATAATGTTAAGGGTGATAAAAATGATAAATGTAGTTGGACTAGGTTCCACATCTGCTAAGGATCTCACTCTTGAAGCAGTAAAAATTATGAAAAATGGGAATAAAAATTTTCTTAGGACAGATAGACATAATTCTCTTTCTTTTTTTAAAGAAAATAAAATAGATTATACATCCTTTGACTATCTTTACGACGAGATGGATAGTTTTGACAAAGTTTATTCTAAAGTAGTTGAGATTTTAATCCAAGAATCTAAAAATAAAGATATAAATTATTTTGTACCAGGCACACCCCTTGTCGCAGAAAAAACAGTGAAGATGTTAATAGAAAAAGAGATTGACATAAATATAATAAATGGAATTTCCTTTATAGAACCAGTGCTTGCAGCAGTGGGAAGAGATGCAGTGGATGGACTCTTGTTTTTGGACTCAGATGCCAATAAATTTGACTTTGACACTAGAAGAGATACTATTATAACTCAAGTTTATAATAAGAGAATTGCATCGGATTTATCATTAGAACTTCAAGAAATTTATGATGAAGAAGATTTAGCTTATGTTATTACAAATGCAGGCATCGATGATGAAATTGTAAGAGAAATAAAAATTTATGAACTTCCAAGACTTGACGATTATAATCATCAATCTTGCGTCTACATTCCAAGAAGCGAGGGCAAAAATCTTAATATTATTTTAAATAAAATGTCTTCTATTATAAATAAAGAAGATTTATACTTAAATGAAGATAATTTTAAAAATATAAAAAATGAAATTATAAAAAATTCCAATTCAATTTCCATGGATTATGAAAATGAGGAAAATATTTTAGCTTTGTCGCTTTTATTAATTTTGTTAAAGAACAATGAGGGTCTAATTGATTTACGACAAATTTATAATAAAATCTATAAAAGATTGGATAAAATAGCGATTTTTTTAAAATAAATGTAGAAAATAAAGTCAATATGAGTTATAATTGTAACAGTCTTAGGTTTGCGTGCCATTTTTGAGTGCGTGATGTTTTTTTGAAACATTGCAATTCTAAGAAAAGATTAAAGAAAATCTTCAAGGAGGATATAAAATGAACAAATCAGAATTAGTAGCAAATATTGCCGAAAAATCAGGTCTTACTAAAAAAGACGCTGAACAAGCTTTAAACGGATTTATTTCTTCAGTTCAAGAAGCTCTTGCTAAGGGAGAAAAAGTTCAATTAGTTGGATTTGGAACTTTCGAAGTTAGACAAAGAAAAGCTAGAGAAGGAAGAAACCCTAGAAATCCAGAAGAAGTTATTAAGATTCCTGCATCTAAAGCACCAGTTTTCAGATCAGGTAAAGCTCTTAAAGAAGCTGTTAATAAGTAATAAAAAGAAGGACTTATGTTTCTTTAAACTAGGTGATAAAATAGCATAAGAACTATTTTTAGTACAGAATAGTGTAAGAAGGTTTTAATTCCTATCTTGCACTATTTTTTTATAATGAAGAATTATAAAGACGATAATTTTTTATGACTTAAGTATTTGTAATTAAAAGTTAATTTATTTTTCATTATATATTATTAACAGATTTGAGAAAAATATTTGCTTTAAGATCTAAAATTAAGAATGACCATATTAACCATATAATAAAAAGAAATAGGTGAATAAAGGATAGTTATATATGTATGTTTCAAAAGAAAAGTGTTTATAAATATAATTGATGAGTATCTTGTTAATAACTAACTACTAGTTTAATGATAAAATAGATTATAAAAAAGGAATTTTATCCAGTATGACAGTTAGAAAAAGTTTTATTTATTTAGTAATTGTTATTAGAGTTTTTATAAGTTTTGTCACTCTGGTTTTGCACAAGAAAAACATAAGAAAGATTTATTACAAAAAGTATAGAATTTAGAGTTTGAAGATAATGATGGGAAAGGAAAATTATGAATATGGTTTAAAGAAAAATCTTAGACCATATATTTTATGCTCAAATTTCTTCTTAGTATTGAAATTTTCTAGTTTTTTTGATATATTCATATGTGGAGTATAATATGAGATTAGATAAATTTTTAAAAAACTCAAGACTTATTAAAAGAAGAACTATTGCTAAAGAGGCTTGTGAAAAGGGTCTTGTTAAAATTAATGACAAAGTTGCAAAACCATCAGATAATGTAAATGTAGAAGACATTTTGACTTTAAAACTCGGCGAAAGAGAAGTAAGCGTAAGGGTCAAGGACATAACTGATGTAAATAGCAAAAAGGACGCAGAAACTCTTTATGAGAGAATTGATTAAGAATTTAAAACTTAAATTGGGGAGATTTTATGAAGACTAATAGAAAAAAATTTCCAGTGGCTCTTGCCATTATTATTTTATTTTCTGTTTTATATGGGTCTGTGAAAATTGGAAAATCAATTTCCATAAGAAATCAAAAACTTGAGATAATTTCTGAAAATAAAAAAGAAATTTCCAATTTAAAACTTGAAATAGATAATTTAAATTCAGAACTTGAAAATTCTTCTTCTACTGATTTTGTTGAAAAGGTGGCAAGGGAAGAATTGGGCATGGTTAAACCTAGAGAGGTTATCTATGTCGACAAGAATAAAGAAAAAGCTTTTGACAAAGATAAGGTTTCAAATAATGAAAAAGTATCTAATAATAATGAAAAAATTAAATAATATAGGAGGAAATTATGGATTTATCGCCAGGTGATATTGTTGAAGGTGTTGTAAGTAAAGTTACTAAGTTTGGTGCTTTCGTTGATTTAAAGGAAGGCAAAAGTGGTCTAGTACATATTTCAGAGATTGCAGATACTTTTGTTAAAAACATTAATGATCACATTAAAGAGGGCGACGAAGTTAAAGTAAAGGTTCTAAGTATTGACGAAAAGGGGAAAATTGCTCTTTCAATAAAGGATGCAGTCGAAAAAAAGGAAGAACCTAAAGAAGAAAAAGTTGATTCAAGATTTGAAGAGATTCTGAGCAAATTCCTAAAGGAAAGCAATACAAAACTTGATGAAGCAAGAGCTAGGTATAATCAAAAGACTAAGAAGAGGAATTCTAGAAATTAGCAAGTGGTTGACTATCTTTTGATAGTTCTACCACTTTTTTATTATGGATAAATTATTTTATGAAAATTTAAAAAAATTAAATATTATTAAAAAAGGCGACAAGCTAACTCTAGCAGTTTCTGGTGGAGCAGATTCAATGTATCTTTTCTATAATTTTATGGACATAAAAGATGATTTCGACCTAGATATTATAGTATGCCATTTAAACCATGGAATTCGTAAGACTGCAAAACGAGATGAGGATTTTGTAAAAAATATTTGTGAAAGTTATAAGATAAAATGCATTACAAAAACTGTTAATATGGATGAATATGCAAGAAAAAATAAACTTTCTTCTGAAGAAGCTGGAAGGATTTTAAGGTACAGTTTTTTTAGAGAAAATTCTAAGAACAGAAAAATATTAACTGCACACAATGCAAATGATAGAGCAGAAACTGTTTTATTTAATATTATTAGAGGAACGGGGATTTCTGGATTAGTAGGAATTTCTGAAGTTAAGGACGATATTTTCAGACCTCTCATAGAAATAAAAAGAAGGGAAATTGAAGATTATCTACATAAAAATAATTTAGCTTATGTAGATGATGAAACTAATTTTGAAGAAATTTATACGAGAAATAAAATTCGCCTAAGTTTAATTCCCTATTTAAGTAAACTAAATCCAAATATAATTGATTCTCTTTTAAGGCTTTCTGAAAATGCCAGCGATGCAGATGATTTTATTAGGGAAATTGTTGAAGAAAATTATAAAAAATCTGTTAAGGAGAACTATTTTGCAGTAGACGAAATAATAAAGCTTCACAAATTTTTGTCTTGTGAAATAATAAAAAAATACTTAGCAGAAAATTTTTACGCAGAAAATATTTTAAGCAGAGATAATATTTTAAGTATTTACAATTTATTTTTTGGAAAAAGTGGAAAAGTTATTCAACTTGGAGGCAATATTTCTGCAAGAAGATCCTATGATAAAGTTTTTATTGAAAGGGAAAAAACAGAGAGAGAAAAAAGAGATGTTGAGTTAAATTTGGGTATGAATAAAACTGATTTTGGTGAAATTTTTATTTCAAGAGATGAAATAAATTCTAAGTCTCCTTCCTTTATAAAAAACATAGACTGTGATAAAATTAAAGGAAAGCTTTATATTAGAACAAGGCAGAGTGGCGACAGATTTAAGCCTCTTGGCATGAAGAATAATAAAAAGTTAAAGGATTATTTTATCGACAGAAAAGTTGACAGATTAAAAAGAGATAAAATTGGAATTATTTGCGATGAAGAAAAAATTATCTATATTATTGGCATGGATATTTCTGAAGATGTCAAAATAGATGAAAATACTTTAAATAAACTCATTTTGGAGGTTAAAAATGTCAGATATTAAAGAAGTTATTTTTTCGGAAGAAGAAATTCAAAATAAAGTTAAAGAACTTGGCGAAAAAATTACTGAAGATTACAAGAATAAGGATTTATTTTTGCTTGGAATATTAAAGGGAGCAGTTCCCTTTATGGCAGATATTATGAGAAAAATAAATTTGGATCTTGAATATGATTTTATGGATGTATCAAGTTATCAAGGCACTAGGTCAATGGGTGAAGTTAGAATTTTAAAGGATATTTCTACTTCAATAGTTGGAAAGGATATTTTAATAGTTGAAGATATTATTGATACGGGCATTACTCTTTCATATCTTATGAAGGTTTTGAAATCTAGGGGAGCAAATTCCATTGAAATTGTAACTATGCTTTCTAAACCAAGTAGAAGAAAGATTGATTTGCCTGTTAAATACAATGGCTTTGAAATAGAGGACTATTTTGTAATAGGATATGGCATGGATTATGACGAAAAATACAGAGCTCTTCCTTTTATAGGTATATTAGACGAGTCTGTATATTTAAAATAATGAGGTGATATTATTGAATAAAAAATTTGGTGGAGTTGGGTTTTATATTGTACTAATAATTGTATTAGTGCTTACAATAAAATTTTTTAATCCACCTGCAAATGCAGTTGAAGAAAAAAGTTTTACTGAATTTGTAACGGAACTTGAAAAGGGAAATGTTAAAAGTGTAACTCTCCAAAATGGAGTAGATTCCGTTGCCAGTGTAAAATTAAAAAGTGATGAAACCTTTAGAACTGTAATACCAAAAGAGGCATCAGACACTTTCTATAAAGATTATTTAAAGGAGAAAAGTGATGCAGGACAGATAAATGTATTATCTACTCCAACTAAGCAAACATCTTTTTTAGTTGAATGGATTCCAACTATATTGATGTTTGGACTTCTAATTTTCTTCTGGTATAGAATGATGCAACAAGCTGGCGGTGGCGGAGGAAAAATGAATTCCTTTGGAAAGAGCAAGGCTAAGTTAATTAACAAGGAAGATGCAAAAAATTTAGTTAAATTTAAAGATGTTGCAGGGCTTGAAGAGGAGAAGGAAGAACTTGGCGAAATAGTTGACTTTCTAAAAAATCCTAAGAAATTTATAAACATGGGTGCAAGAATACCTAAGGGAGTCCTTTTAGTAGGGCCTCCAGGAACTGGTAAAACTTATCTTTCTAAAGCAGTTGCAGGTGAAGCTGGAGTTCCCTTCTTTATCATGAGTGGTTCTGACTTTGTAGAAATGTTTGTAGGTGTTGGTGCATCAAGAGTAAGAGATTTATTTGAAAATGCAAAGAAAAACGCACCTTGTATAATTTTTATTGACGAAATTGACGCCGTTGGCAGAAGAAGAGGCGCAGGTCTTGGCGGTGGACACGATGAGAGAGAACAAACTCTTAACCAACTCCTAGTTGAAATGGATGGTTTTGGAACTAATGAAGGCGTAATAGTAATGGCTGCAACTAATAGAGCAGATATATTAGACCCGGCAATACTAAGACCAGGTAGATTTGATAGGACAGTATATGTAGGGAAACCTGATGTGCGTGCAAGAAAGGCAATCCTTGAAATCCACGCAAGGGGTAAAAAGCTTGCAAGTGATGTTGAGCTTGAAGTAATTGCAAAAAGGACTCCTGGATTTACACCGGCAGATCTTGAAAACTTGATGAATGAATCGGCTTTGCTTGCTGCAAGACGTGGAGAAAGTGAAATTTCAATGGAAGATGTTGACGAAGCATCTATAAAGGTTCAAGCAGGACCTGCAAAAAAATCCCGCGTAGTTTCTGAAAGGGAAAGAAAGCTTACAGCGGTTCATGAGTCAGGACACGCAATTGTGTCAAGACTTCTTCCAGAAGAAGATCCTGTGCACATGATTACAATTATTCCGAGGGGAATGGCTGGAGGATTTACTGCTTATCTTCCTGAAGACGATATTTCTTTCATGACAAAGAAGAAAATGGAAGCATCTATAGTTTCACTTCTTGGAGGAAGAGTTGCAGAGTCATTAGTTTTAGACGATATTTCTACTGGAGCATCAAATGACATTGAAAGAGCTACAAAAATTGCTCGTGCTATGGTTACTCAATATGGAATGAGCGATAGACTTGGCACAATAAACTACGATTCATCTGAAAATGAAGTTTTTATTGGTCGTGATCTTGGCAGATCAAAGGATTATTCTGAAAGAACTGCTGCTGAAATCGACGAAGAAGTTTCGAGAATTATTAACGAAGCTTATTCAAGGTGTAAAGAACTTTTAAGCGACAACTTAGACAAAATAATTGCACTTTCCGATGCACTTTTGGAAAAAGAAACAATTTATTCAAAGGACTTTGAAAAGATTTTTAATGGTGAAAAATTAGAAGAGGAATCTCTTGATATTGACGATTCAATAAAAATTACCGACCTTTCTGAAGAAGCTCGTGAGATAATAAGCAAAAAAGAAGGGGAAAAGAAAACTTCAGAAGATGATAAATCAAGTGAAGATAATATTTAAATACTAAACCCAATAGAGTGAGCCTCTGTAAAAAGAGGCTTTTTTAAATTTTATATCGGGGAGGAATATGGAAACTTTAATACTTTTTAAAAATTTAATAGTATTTTTAATTATTATTATGATTGCTTTTTTTGTTAGAAAGTCTCATAAGGTTAGCAACAAATTGCAAAAAGATATGTCCTATTTATTAATAAATGTTACAACTCCATGTATCATTATTACATCAATGGCAGTGGAATTTACAGAGGACAAATTTATTCAAGCACGGGATACTTTTTTAATTGCAAATGTAATTTTCATTTTTTCTTACTTTTTAATCTATTTTATAATGAAATTTTACAAAGTAGAAGAACCCAATAAGTCGCAAATGATGGTGGGAGGAATTTTTACAAATTTAGGATTTTTAGGTTTTCCACTAATACTCGCTATGTTTGGCAAGGATGGGCTATATATTGCATCTATTGTAAATATGGTGTCAAATTATTTTACTTATACAATTGGGATTGGACTTATTAAGAAAAATTCTACAAGAGAAGGAAAACTTAGATTTCGTGATTTTTTCAATAACGCTAACATTGCTACAATAATTGGATTAATTATTTTATTTTCAGGATTTAAAATCCCAGATTTTATTTATAGCGTATTTGAAATTGTCGGCAATGGAACAGGTTTATTTTCTATGATTATAATTGGTTTAATGCTTGGAGAAATGGATATAAAAGATATTTTTGTAGAAAAGAGAGCCTATGCTATGAGCTTTTATAGACTTATCTTATTACCAGTAATATTAATAGTATTATTTTGTATAATTCCTATAAAAATAGATCCCTTTGTTGAAAAAATAATTATAATTTTATTTTCAATGCCAGTTGCATCTATAACGGGAATTTTTTCTGTACAATACGATGTAGATCCTGCTTTTGGAACAAAACTCGTAATGCAGTCAACTGTTTTATGTGTAATTACACTTCCCATAATTTTATATTTGTATAACTTTTTATAAAAATTTTTAAGAAATTATTTTTTAAAAACAATCAACATCATATTTTAGTCATAAAAAAGCTCCAAAGTTTAGTTAATTAAACCTTGGAGCTTTTGCTTTTAATTACAAATTTTATTCTTCATTTTTATCTGTAATTATTGATTTTGAACTAGATTTTTTTCTATTGCGGTCATTGTCATTTGATGATTTCTTTTTATTGTTATTATTGTCATTATCATCTTTTTTACTTTCACTTTGTTTTTCTTGAGAATCTCTATACCAGCCAAGTTTATTAGTGTAATGCGGCTTAGTTCCATCGGCAAAGAGTTCTCGTCTTCCGTTTACATATTTTGTATAAATTCCATCTGGTTCTTCAAATTCCTTTTTATCCAAGTCTTCGTGTACAGATCTCATAATTTGTTTCCAAAGATAAGCTGCTTGAGTTGAACCAAAGGATAGTTTTTGTTTTTTGTCATTGCCAATCCAAACGGAGCAAGTGTAGTAAGGAGTGTAACCAACAAACCATACATCTTTCTTGTCGTTAGTTGTACCAGTCTTACCTGCAATATCTTGTCCTGCAAAGGATGCATTTCGACCTGTTCCTCGTTTTACAACATCTCTAAGCATATCTGTTAAAATATATGCATTTTGAGGCGTTGTAATTTCTTCTTCTTTAGGATCAACTTGGTAGATAACTTCACCAGTATTTGATTCGATTTTTGAAACTACATAGGGATTTGCATATTTTCCTTCATTGGCAAGTGTAGTAAAAGCACCCGCCATTTCAAAGGGACTTATGCCGTAGCTCATTCCACCTAGAGTTAATGGAGAATAGTCCATGTCATTCCATGTTGGATTGTCTTTCTTTTCTACAATTGTGCTCACGCCAATGGATTTTAGAGTGTCCACCATTTTATTAATTGATTCTTCATCATTGTATACTTTTGAGTATGTTGAATTTTTATTTGCCTTTGCATCTTTATCAGCAGAAATATCTCTTGCAACTTGAAATGCACCAACATTTGAAGATTGACGAAGGAGATTCCTTATAGTAGTCCAACCTTGATAATAATTTCCTGAATTCCTAGGTGAGTAGCCAAATATTTTTTCTGGCATCTTAGAGTCAAGATAAACATCGCCTGCAGTTGCTCCATTGTTAAAAGCAGTTAAATAAACTGAAATAGGTTTAATAGAAGATCCAGGTTGTCTAGGAACTAGAGCTCTATTTAACAATCTACCGCCACTTACATTTCTACCACCCACAAGAGCTTTAACTTCATGAGTTTTTTGGTCTATTATAACTGATGCAACTTGTGGTTGAATTACTCCATTTTTGTCGGTGAAGCCTCCATAATAATATTTAGGGTTTGAAACCACTTGTTCCAATGTTCTTTGTATATCGATGTCCATGGGAGTGTAAATTTTCAATCCACCGTTAAATAATTTGCTTGTAGCTTCTTCCTTTGTATAGCCTGAGTTCATTAAAATTTTAATAGTATTTTTTTGAACTACATCTGTGTAGAAAGAGGAAATTCCACTCTCTTTACGAGAGCCTATGTTGATGTCGATTTTTTCATTTAAGGCATTTTCATATTCTTCATTAGTAATGAGATTTTGTTCATGCATTTTCTTTAAAACTAATTTTTGTCTTTCTTGAGAAGTCTTATTGAAGACAGCCTTCACTGGAACCATTAAATCATTTTGAATTTGAATAAGATCAAAATTATCTATTTGTCCTAGCTCATTTAAACTTTTTGCAATTTCAATGATTTCATCGGAATTAGGTTTTGAATTTTCATTTTTTGGAAGTAAAACTACTTCGATATTTCCAAGGTCATCCTCTGGACTAATCTCTTGAGTATTGTAAGGGGTGTACTTTTCTGGCAAGTTTGTAACGCCTGCCAAAAGTGCACATTCAGCAAGGTCAAGTTCAGATACATTTTTATTAAAAAAAGTTTTAGCAGCAGCTTGTACTCCAACAGTTCCCTTAGAAAAACCTGCAGAGTTTAAGTAAGCTTCAAGTATTTGCTCTTTAGTAAGTTTTTCTTCTATCTGGTAGGAATAATAGACGTCTGTAATTTTTCTCACTACGCTTTTAGAAAAAGAAGTGTACAAATTTTTTGCAAGCTGCATAGTAATAGTTGATGCACCCTGGTCAAAGGATCTAGTCTTTAAATCGTGGACAAGAGCACCAACAACTCTTTTATAGTCAACTCCACTGTGTTCGAAAAATCTTTCGTCTTCTATTGCCACAATGGCATTTACTAAATTTTTTGGTATATCCTCGTAGGGAACAAACTCACTAAACTCATCAGATACTAATGTTTCGATTAGTTTTCCGTCATTTGTATAGATCCTTGAAGTCTCAGAAAGTTGTGATCTGTACTCTGAGGGGTCTATTACAGGAGCTTTTTTAAAAATACCAAGGACAATAGCTGTAACCATTGAACCTAAAATAATTATTGCAGCAACAACTATTAATATTAGTATTTTTAGTACGCTAGAAAGTTTAATCATTCCACGAGGTTTATTGTTTTTGGAATCTTTCATAATAACCTCCTACCTTGATATTATAACAGAATTTTTTATATATAACTATAATTAGAAATGAAAAAATCCCGCACGGAGCGAGACTTTTCTATTAATTATTCTATTATTTATAAACTAATTATTTATTACTTTTAAAATTCTTGGCGCAATAATTGCAGCCACAACTGCCTTTGCCATATCAGGTATAATAAAGGGAATCATCCCTATGGAAAATACCTTAGCGACATCCATTGAATTGCCCATTACATTATTTAATATTAGATACATATAGGGAAGACCTAATACATAGAAAATTACTTCAGCTAAAATTAATACAATCATAATTTTTCCAAAGTTTTTTTCGCCGTGAGCAAATTTAGATATAAATGCAGCACCTATAATAAAGGCAATTAAAAATCCAAAGCTTGGTTTTAAAAAGGATTCAAAACCTCCAGTAAAACCTGCGAATATTGGAATACCAATTAACCCAAGTAGAACATATATAAAAACTGTAAGTCCTGCATAAAAGGGCGTAAGTAAAAGTCCTGTCATAAATACAAAAAAGTTTTGTAGAGTAAAGGGAACTGGTCCAATTGGAATAGAAATAAATGCTCCCACAGCAATGAGTGCAACTAAAAGTGCGATTTTTGTTATGTCCTTTGTTTTAATCTTCATTATTAACCTCCAATTAATATAGTACACAATGTTTACTAAACTGTCAATAAGGTTGACGTAAATACTTTTTGGATATTAAGATTAATTGAGCAAATATATTTTTTGTGTTAATAATTAGTTGAAAGTGGATATTATAAAATATATAATAAAAGCAATTTGTTATATGAGGTGTAAAAATGTTATTAGTAATAGATGTAGGAAATACTTCAATAACTTGGGGAGTTTATAAGGGAGACGAACTTGTAAATGATTTTAGAACTTCAACTGTGAAGACTAGAACATCAGACGAGTATGGTTTAATTTTTATAAACACATTAACTCATTCAAATATTGATCCTCAAGATATAGAAGATGTAATTATTTCATCAGTTGTGCCAAACCTTATGCACACACTTCCTTCTATGGTGAAAAAATATTTTAATAAAAACCCAATGATTGTAAGCTCTGAATTAGATTTGGGAATTAATATTAAATATGATAATCCAAAGGAAGTTGGTGCCGATAGAATTGTAAATGCTGTGGGAGCATTAGAAATATATGGTAGAAAATCAATAATCGTAGATATTGGAACTGCAATGACTTTTTGTGTAGTTGATGAAGAAAGGAATTATCTTGGGGGACTCATTATGCCTGGCATAGGAATTTCTGCTGAAGCATTGTTTATGATGACTTCAAAACTTCCAAAAATAGAAATCATCGCACCAGACAAGGTCATCCAAGCAAATACAGTTGGAGCTATGCAATCAGGTTTATATTATGGTTATAAAGAAATGATCGATGGAATTGTTGCTAAACTGTTAAAAGAATTAAATTGGAAAGAGGAAGACACAAATATAATTTCTACTGGTGGTTTTTCAACAATGCTTACAAGCGATTCAAAGTATAATTTTATAATCAATAAATTCTTAACTCTTGAAGGGCTAAAATTTATATTTGAAAAAAATAATAAAATAGATTGAGAGTGATTTTTTGTTAAAAATTTTAGCGCCAATGGCTGGTTACACTGACATTGCATTTAGAGAAATAGCAACGGAAAAGGGTGCAGATATAACTGTAACAGAAATGGTTTCAGCCATGGCACTTGTTTATGAAAATAAAAAGACAATTGACCTTTTGAAAATTTCACCAAAAGAGAAAAAAGTTTCTGTTCAAATTTTTGGCAGCGATCCAAAAATTATGGGCGAGGCAGCGTGTATTTTAAATGATTTTAACTTTTCCTATGTTGATATAAATATGGGCTGCCCTGCTCCAAAAATTGTAAAAAATAAGTCGGGTTCTTACCTTTTAAGCGATCCATCCTTAGTTTATGATATTGTAAAATCTGTTGTAGAAAACTCAAAAAAGCCTGTATCTGTAAAAGTAAGAAAGGGTATAAATGGAATTTCTTCCATGAAAGCTATAAAAAATATTGAAGCTGCAGGGGCTTCTTTTGTAACAGTTCACGGCAGAACAAGAGAAGAATACTACACTGGAAAATCTGACTGGGACTTTATAAAAGAAGTAAAGAAAAATGTCAAAATTCCTGTTGTTGGAAATGGCGACATTGAAACGCCAGAAGATGCAATAGAAAAGATTAAGTATTCTGGAGTGGATGGAATTGCAATTGGTCGTGGAGCGGTTGGAAATCCCTACATCTTTAATCAAATTGAAGAGCTTTTAAAAAGAGGCTTTTATAAAGTTCCCACAGATAAAGAAAAACTTCTCTTAACGATTGATGAATTAGAGCGAAAAATAAAATATAGGGGAGAAAAACTTGGCATCCTTGAAATGAGAAAGGTTTATTCAAATTATTTTAAGGGAATGAAGGGCTCAAAGGAAATAAGAAATAAATTAAATACTCTAAAGGACAAGGATGAGATAATAGAAGTTATAAGAAATTATATGAATTTTTGATGATTTTTATTGTAACAGATGATGCTGCATTTATTTTTGAATTTACAGATAATATAGTATATAGTAGAAAAATATCAATATAATATTAAGTTTTTGAAAAAGAATTTTTATAAGATGTGAATAAAAATTTTGTTTGGTTTTTAAAATTTAATCGAAGTTATTAAGTATTTTTTTCAAACTCTTTAAATTCTTGACATTTAGAGAACTTTTTACTATAATAGCTTAGATTAAAAGGTTTTTGTTAAAGGGCGTATGACGCCTTATTTTTTATATATTGAGGAGAGAGAATTTTGGCAAAGGATATATTTTTCACACCGGAAGGTTTAGAAAAAATCGAAAATGAAATTGAGTATTTAAAAACAGTTAGAAGAAAGGAAGTTTCTGAAAGAATTAAAGTAGCGCTAGGATATGGCGATCTTTCAGAAAACTCTGAATACGACGAAGCAAAAAACGAACAAGCACAAGTTGAAGAAAGAATTGCAAAACTTGAAATGATGGTTCGCAATGCAAAAATTATAGATGAAAAAGATTTAAATACAGAAGTTGTTAACATTGGTTCTAGCGTAAAAGTTAGAGAAGTTGACACAATGGAAGAAGACGAATATACAATTGTTGGTTCAGCAGAAGCAGATCCTCTTGAAGGAAAAATTTCAAACGAGTCACCAGTTGGTTCAAAATTACTTGGCAATCGTGTTGGCGATGTAGTTGAAGTTGAAGTTCCAGACGGAATTATTAGATACGAAATTTGCGGAATAACTATTTAGGAGGCAATTTGTGAAAAAAACAGAAGATGCAAATCTAAATGAAATGCTTTTGTTAAAGAGGCAAAAACTTGACGAGTTAAAAAGTGAAGGTAAAGATCCCTTTGTAAACGAAACTTATGACATAACTGCTCATTCAAAGTACATTAAAGAAGAGTTTAATGAAGATGAAGAGAGAGAAGTATCCATTGCTGGTCGTGTAATGAGCAAAAGACGACATGGCAAAATTTGCTTCTTAGATGTTAGAGATTCAATGGGAACTATCCAAGTATTTGCAAGAAAAGATGTCCTTGAGGATAAATATGAGGAAGTTAAAGGATTAGACATTGGAGATATAGTTGGAGTAAAGGGAGTTGTATTTAAGACAGAAGCTGGTGAAATTACCGTTCGCGCAACTGATCTAACTTTGCTTTCAAAGTCGCTCCAAATTCTTCCAGAAAAATTCCATGGGCTAAAGGATCCAGACCTAAGATATAGACAAAGATATGTAGATTTAATTGTAAATCCTGAAGTAAAAGATGTATTTATCAAGAGAAATAAAATCATCAAAAAAATTAGAGAATTTTTAGACAATAGGGGATTTTTAGAAGTCGAAACTCCAATACTTGGAACTGTGGCAGGTGGAGCAAATGCTAGACCTTTCTACACTCATCACAATACTCTTGACATAGATATGCAACTTAGAATTGCCAATGAATTATTCTTAAAGAGATTAATAGTAGGTGGATTTGAAAAAGTTTATGAAATGGGCAAGATGTTTAGAAATGAAGGAATGGACCCAAAGCACAATCCTGAATTTACAAATATCGAACTTTATCAAGCCTATGTTGATTACGAAGAGATGATGAGAATAACTGAAAATTTATTTGAATTTGTTGCAACAGAAGTTCTCGGCACAGATAAAATAAATTATCAAGGTACAGAAATTTCTTTAAAAGCACCTTGGAAGAGAATAACAATGATCGATGCAGTTAAAAAATATGCTGATGTAGATTTTAATGAAATTGATACAGATGAAAAAGCTAGAGAAATCGCTAGAGAAAAGGGAATTGAAATATCAGACCACGACACTTGGGGCAAAGTTCTTTCTGAAATGTTTGAAGAATTCTGTGAAGAACACCTTGTTGAACCAACATTTGTAATTGGTCACCCAGTAGAAGTTTCTCCACTTGCAAAGAGAAATCCAAAGGATCCAAGACTTACACAAAGGTTTGAAGCTTTTATTAACACTTGGGAATTTGCAAATGCCTTTTCTGAACTTAATGATCCAATTGATCAAAGAGAAAGATTTGAAGCACAAGTTGCAGAAAAAGAAGCAGGAGACGATGAAGCACATCCAATGGATTCAGATTTCATCAATGCAATTGAAGTAGGTCTTCCACCAACAGGAGGACTTGGAATTGGCGTTGACAGAATGGTAGTGCTTTTGACAGACCAACCAAGCATAAGAGATGTTCTTTTATTCCCAACAATGAAACCAATAGGAAAAGAAGTTGCAGAAATAAATGCAAATAAAGCAGCAGATGAAAAATCACAAATAAAACTTGATCTTTCAAAAGTAAAAGTAGAACCACTTTTTGAAGATTTTGTAGACTTTGACACCTTCTCAAAGTCAGATTTTAGAGTTGTAAAAGTTAAGAACTGCGAAGAAGTTCCAAAATCAAAAAAACTATTGAAATTTACATTAGATGATGGTTCTGAAAAAGAAAGAGTTATTTTATCTGGTATTAAGGAATATTACAGTGCAGAGAGCTTAATTGAAAAGACACTACTTGCAATTTGTAATCTTCCTCCACGTAAGATGATGGGAATCGACTCAGAAGGTATGATTATATCTGCAATTTGTGAGTACGACGGAGAAGAAAAACTTAATTTAATAATGTTGGATGATAATATTCCAGCAGGATCAAAATTATATTAAAGAACACGCTAATTATGAAACGACCTGAACCCCAAAATTCGGAATACGGATGGAGGGGTTTTTGTATACCAAAATACACAAAAGAATTTAAAGTAAAACTAGTAAAGGAATATTTGTCTTGCGATTTGGAACGGTTTGAAGTGGGACACATAAAAAAACAAGGACTATCTCAATAAATACTAACGCAAGCACAAGTATAAAATAGGCTAAAGTGACTTATCAGCCTATGATATAATGTATTTTAACAATCAAACGGATAAGGGGTAATAATATGGAAATTTCTTATAAGCCATTATGGCACTTATTGGTAGAAAGAGAAATGAACAAAGAAGACTTAAAAAGAGCTGCAAACATAACAAGCAACATAGTTTCAAGAATGAGCAAAAATTCTTATGTGAACTTAGAGTCACTAGAAAAGATTTGCCTGGCATTGGATTGCAGAATTGAAGATGTTATAGAAATTCATAGAAATGAGGTGGAATAAAATTGGGTAATCTATCACAAATCAGAAGAGCTGAAATGCTTGAATACCTAAATCATCTAAAAGAAATTCACACAGATGATGAAAGTAGGATTGCACTTGGTAAAATTGAAACAGCCTTAACTGAGAAAAAATATGGATTAGTTTGGGAAGAACACGAAGAAGAAGTAGATAAAAAACTCGTTCATAACATACCAGTGTTTAGAGAAATAGAAGATAAAAAATAATTGGAGATAATACATCTGATTTTAATTTTATTTTAGAGGGGGATAATCTACATTCCCTTAAATTATTAAAAAAGACTCACATGGGCAAAATTGATGTTATCTATATTGATCCACCTTATAATACAAAAAATAAAGAATTTATTTATAACGATACAAGAATTGGAGAAGATGACACATATAGGCATTCTAAATGGATCTCATTTATGAGCGAAAGACTTGTTATTGCAAAAGAGTTATTATCTGATGAGGGAGTTATTTTTATTTCCATTGATGATAATGAGCAAGGACAACTCAAGCTATTGTGTGACCAAATTTTTGGAGAGAAAAACTTTATAGCTAATATAGTTAGGAATACAAACTCATCAAAAAATCAAAGCCTTTATGTTTCTGTAAGTCATGAATACTGTTTAATATATTCAAAAGATTATGAAAAGCTTCAGGTTAGACACAAAGATAATAAATGGGAAACAGAAAAAAATAATATAGATGAATATGAGAAAAAGGTAAAACAATTACAAAAACTAGGATTATCACATGATGAAATTACTGAAGAGCTAAAAGAATTGACTAAATACCCAAGATTTATAGATTTTACAAATTATTGGTATTTTGATGATAGAGGACTCTATCAAAAGGCAGATTTAGGAGGGGTAAAAAATGGCAATAAGACTCCTATTATAAATCCTTTAACAAATGAGGAAGACCCAGTTCCACCAGGAGGGTTCAGATATAGTAATGAGAAATTAAACGAGCTAATTTCAGAAAATAGAATTCATTTTCATACAGATGGCAGTTTACCAAGATTGAAAAGATATTTATCAGAAAATAGGAAACAAAGACCAAAGTCTATAATGAGTGATGACCAAAGACCAGACTACACTTTATTAAAAAATATGGATATAGAATTTGATAACCCTAAACAAATGGCTTTTATGAAAAGAATATTAAGTATCTTTGATAATAATAGTTTATATCTTGATTTTTTTGCAGGCAGCGGAACTACGGGACATGCAGTTATAGAGTTAAATCATGAAGATGGTGGAAAAAGAAAATTTATACTTTGCACTAATAATGAAAATGGGATAGCAGAAGATGTCTGTTACAAAAGAATTAAAAAAGTTATTAGGGGATATAAGTACACAAGTAGAAAAAAAGAAATCGAGGTAGAAAAACTTCCTAGTAACCTTAAATACTACAAAACAGAATTTATTCCAAAACTTTCAGAAGATGAGGAAATTTTATCTTCTAAACTTCTTGATTATATCAAGGAAATGGTAGAGCTTGAAAATATGTGTGAGATTGATGGGGATAGTAGAAGAATCATTTTATCTGATGAAGACTTAAAGATAGCACTTTCTGAAATGGAAGAAAGTGGTGTTTTATATATTCCATCATTCATATTACTAACTAATGAAATCAAGGATAGTATCGAGGAAAGAAAGCTTGATCTTGTTACGATCCCAGATTATTATTTCACAGAAGAATTAAGAGAGGTGAACGAATTATGATGTTAGATTTATTTGATTTTCAAACAGATGCCAAAAACTATCTTTTGGATAAAACGACAGATCCAAATGCAAAAAGAAAAATCATTGTAAAAAGTCCGACCGGGTCTGGTAAAACAATAATTCTACTTTCTTATATCTATGACTATCTTCTATGGCAGGACCCTAACAAGGTATTTATCTGGCTTACTCCAGGCAAGGGAGATTTAGAGGAACAATCAAAAGATAAAATGGACGAGTTTATTCCTCATGCAAAATCTGCTAATATACATGATGCCTTGCTTCAAGGTTTCATGGGTGGTTACACCTACTTTATAAACTGGGAAATGATAACCAATAAAAAGAACAATGCACTTAAAGATAGTGAAAAGAAAAATCTTTTTGAAAGAATTGCAGAAGCACATAGGGAGCAACTTTCTTTTATTACAATTATTGATGAGGAGCATTTGAATAACACCTCAAAGGCAGATGATATACTATATGCCCTTAATTCTGATAGAGAAATACGAGTATCGGCAACAACTGTCAAAAACCCAATGGCAGAATTTTATGAAATTCCAGAAGAAGAGGTAATAAATTCTGGTCTAATTACAAAGGCACTTTACATCAATCCTGGTATTGAAGCTGACGAGATGGACGACCTTGAAAGTGAAACTATTTATCTAATACAAAAAGCAGATGAAAAGAGAAAAGAAATCAAAGCCGAGTATGAGAAAATAGGAGAAAAAATCAATCCTTTAGTCATTATACAATTCCCAGATATGAGTGAGTCCTTAGTTAATTTTGTAGAAGAACACCTAACAAATATGGGTTACACCTATAAAAATAAAATGCTTGCTAAGTGGTTAAGTGAGGAAAAAATAAATACACTTGATGTTACAGATGAAGACTCAAAATCAAACTTCTTAATTATGAAACAGGCTATATCAACTGGTTGGGATTGTCCAAGAGCAAAGATACTTGTAAAACTTCGTGAAAATATGACGGAAACCTTTGAAACTCAAACAATAGGACGTATAAGGAGAATGCCAAGAGCAAGGCACTATGACAATGACCTATTAGATTTTTGCTTCCTCTATACATTCGATGAAAAGTACAAAGAGTCTGTTATACAAGGTGGAAACGCCTATGAAGTTAAGAGGTTGTTTTTAAAGGACAAGTGCAAAGATTTTGAACTTGTAAAAGAATATAGAAACAAAGACTATCAGTTTGTCGATGAAGTATTAGTTAGAGATAGGGCTTATGACTATTTTAAAGAAAAATATAAACTAACAAACATTAAAAAGGACAATGAAAAATTATTAGAGTCTTATGGTTTTATAATGGGAACAAAAGTTATATCTACTTTTAGGACTGGTAAGTTTATAAAACTCAAAGATATAGTTGATGAAAAGCAAGGCGAAAATAGGGAGATAGCCTATGAAGTATCAACTCACGATCATGGAATTGATTGTTTGCATGCAGTTGATATGATAAAAAAAGTTACTGGAGTTCCATCTAACAAAATGAGGGCAATTCTTCAACATCTTTTCCATAAAAATATACCATCAAGCAAGAAGTTGTTAAATCTTTCTAATCGTGAATGGTACGCTTTTATGATAAATAATGCCTATAAACTTAGAGATGACTTTTTAGATTTAGCTGCAATTTCTAATGCAAGACAAATGCAAATCTTGGATAAGAAAACTGAAAAATGGAAATTGCCATTAGAAGATTTTTATAAGTATCTTCCGTATGAAACAGAAGTAGTCGAGTATGAGAAAAATGCTTATAAAGAATACAACACATCTATGACAACATCGGGGTTTAGGTCAACTTCAGAACAACTCTTAGAAAACTATCTTGAAAGTAGAGATGATGTAGATTGGTACTATAAAAATGGAGATACAGGGCAACAATATCTATCAGTTATTTACGGTAATAATCTAAGCAAAGAATATCTTTTTTATCCAGACTATATAATCAAAAAGAAAAATGGAGAAGTATGGATAATTGAAACTAAAGGTGGAGAAAGAAAAGGTGTAAGTAAAAATATTGATAAGCAGATCGAAAATAAATTCTATGCTTTTAAGGATTATGCAGATAGGCGTAAAATAAATTGGGGGTTTGTTAGAGATAAAGATACAAGACTTTATATTAACAATACAAACTACACAGAAGAAATGAATAATGAAAATTGGAAAAGACTAGAAGATTTATTTTAATGAGAGAATAGCTTATAAAAAATTTTAATAATGAAACTTTGAAAGGGATAGCAGAAATGTTATCTCTTTTTTATTACAAGAACGGTGTCTTATATGAAAAATTAGAACAAATGAGTCAGTTTATGGTGATAGGGGATTGATTGTTTTTTTATATGGGTATAATTAAATAAATAAAAAAGATAAAACAGGTAGAGTTTTTTTATCCTTAAAACAGTTTATATGCGTAGCAAAGAAAACAAGGAGGTTTTTATGAATATTAGAGAATTAGTTATAAATAATGCAAATGCAAAATACCGTAATAATGATTATGTAAGTGAAAGGGTAGAGAAAGAATTGCATTATTTTGAAAAAAATAAGTGGTTTAAAGATATAGAAATAATCTTAAAGATTAAGGAAAATATTAAAGACCAAAATATTTATGTTTTTCCGATTGGATTGCTATCACTTTATCTATTAGATTTAGAGCATATAAACCCTATGCCTGCTCATTATTATAATCCTAAGACTAAAGAAATTATATTTGATGATTCTGTTTCGTATGGAGTTGACTTGCCTAAGAAGACAGGTCTTCACAGAGATGGTTTCGATATTCCAGAAGACTATGCTCTAAACCTAAACAGAGAAGATACATTTAAACTGTATTTACATGAAAACCACTATGAATTAGTAAAAGGTATTTTAGGAAATAGCAATCCTTATAAGTCAGAAAAATCAAAACTATGGTCTAATTCTGAAGAAGTTTCTTTTGGTTCGACTAAAATATTATTTAATACTCCTGCTGCCGATAATTATCTTGGCAAAAATTTAGATAAAGTTATAAATGTTGAAGACTTTTTAAAATACAAAATAATGCATTATCAAAATAAGGTAGGAGATTATTTTAACGATATTTTAACAGATGATGTAGAAAGCTTTGATGATATGGTGGAGCTAAAAGCTTTAATGCTATTAAATGTTAAAGATTTTACAGGAACACATAAAGCATTTTCAGATTCTAAATATCCAAAGACTAGGGAAGATATTTCTCTTTATTTGAAAAAAAATGGATATTCTCCTAAAGATGCCGCACAAATAGCCTTTGAAATATCTTTTGATAAAAACCCTATTGTTGATATTCAAGATAAGGATATAAAAAAATATTTTGAATCATGTAAATATGTTGCATCTAAAGCAAGTGTATTGCATTTATTTCTAAGAGATTATTGCAATGGATTCTATTATGAGATATTAGGTCAAAAGGAAAAACAAAACAAACTATTCTCTGAGTGGAAAAAGAAATATAAATACTTCTCTCCTGATGGAATAGTAGATTTTTATTCTTATAATAATGCTTCTTTGGAGATCACTTTTATACTAAAAGAAACAAATGAAAAAGAAGAAGATGGAGGATATGATTTAACAGAATTTTTAAGAGATGGTGCTGTTGGAGGATGTATATGGAACAATGTTTCTAGATTTAGTGCAGGAATTATATTCAAAAAAGATTTTGAAGAGGTTAAAGATTTAGATAAATATGATAGAGAAAAATATCTTGCTCCTATTTCTGTTATAAACTTAAAAAAGACTCCTGGTAGGGCAACCTCAATTGATTCTGAGATAGATAAATTTGCAAAAGAAGACAGAGAATATATAAAAAAACAAGTCAAAATATGTAGACCGGACCTTATAATTTGTGGAGGAACAGGAGATATATTTATTAAAAACATTCTTAATTTAAATACTAGTTCTTGGACTTATGTTTCTAAATATCTTAGATATTTAATTTATAATGATAAATTAATAGTTGATACCTATCATCCTGCTTGCAGAAAGAGTAAAAAAGAATTATTTGAAAATATAGTTTTACCGATTAGAGATATACTGAAGAATAAATAGCAGAGATTTTAGAATTTCTTTTAAAGGAATGTAAAACATTTTAAATTTAATATTTAAGTCGAGAGAGAAACCTAAAGACGGGGAGAGGATATCTTCATCGTCTTTTTTTATTACAAGAAAGGAGTTTTGCATGAAAAAATTAGAACAAATAAGACAAGAGTCAAAAGAAATAAAAGATAAAATTAACGATACAGAAGAAAGATTAAGGCAACTAAAAAATCAAGAAAAGAAAATATTAATGACCAAGTTATACAAAAGATAAGAAAAAACTTAACCGAAAAAGAAATAAAGATCCCACTAGAAGAAGCAATAAAGACAAAATAATTTTTTATAAAAAACGATTAAACATTGAATTAGGAAATAACATAAGTGCTCCATTAGCTATAAAAGACCACTTATCCCTAAATTATGACCTTTTGTCAGGAAATGAATGCAAAAAACTAGGATAGGTTCTATAATAAAATCAGGAGGTGGGGGTAGGGATGAAAATTGATATCATAATTGACGAAACCATTGAAGAAACAAGGGTAAAAATATTTGCAAAGGAGTATTCTAAGGAAGTTGAAACCATAAAAGATTTACTAGCAGATAGATTAGTAGACAAGCTTGTTGCCTTTCGTGATAAGGAAGTTTTTATACTTTCCTATGAAGAAATTATTAGAATATTTGCTCAAGATAAAAGTGTTTTTATAAAGACAGAGAAGGGAACTTTTTCATCAAGACTCACCCTTTACGAATTAGATCAGAGACTTGATAAAAGGAAGTTTATCAGAATATCTCGCTCAGATATTGTAAATCTCGACTTTGTAAAAAAACTCGACCTTTCCTTTACAGGAACAATCGCAGTTGAACTTAAAAACGGCGATGTTGCTTATGTATCTAGGAGAAATTTAAAAGAATTTAGAAAGGCTCTCGGCCTATAAGGAGGACTTATGAAAAAAATTAAAGATTTGTTAGTTGGATTTTTAGCAGGTGTAGGAATAGGTGCCTTAATCGAGGCAGTTTTATCTATTATAATCAAAGAAAATATTGTTGGAGTAACTGAATTTGTAGCAAGTCATGGACTAGGTTATGCAAAAATTATCCAATGCTTAGTTTACGGTGGCTTTGGTTTAGTATCTGTCCTAATGGGAGAAATTTTTAAAAATAAAAATAGGGCAACTTATTTAAATCAAAGCATCCACTTTTGTGCAATGCTTGTCTATTTTATCTTTGCAGGTCTTTACCTAAAGTGGTTTAATTATGATTTCTCTATTGTAATTTCCGTCATCATTTTTGTTGGTATTTATTTACTAATAGCCTACATCTTTTATCTTTATGAGAAAAATATGATAAAAAAAATCAACAAAAAGTTATAACAATTCAGACTGGGATTACATGGAAAGATATATAAAAAACATAAAACTAAAATGTAATATAGAAATGTATAACATTTAGAAAAAAGACGATTAGAAATTAAAAGCTCTAGTCGTTTTTTTTATTACAAGAAAGACCAGCTATTAAATGTCAATAGATATTTTTAGGTTTATCGCATTTGGATATACCAGATGTAAAAAGAGGAAGCTATTCGCTCCCTCAATATCTGTATATCACAAGTAGACTCTCGGGTTGCTCCCCAGT
>NZ_JBNPOJ010000018.1:0-34165 GCF_050315115.1 Peptoniphilus sp. SGI.035 | reverse complement strand
GATTCTTGACTAATCCTTGGATTACAAAATAATAAAAAATTAGAGGGAGTTAATATTCCCTCTTTTTTTGATTGGATTTATGGACTTAAAATTTGATGAGTATAGAGGTCCTAATCTTTGTGACAATTTCTATATTCTTATGTCAGTGATAAAATAATGTTTGCTAAATTAATGAAAAGGTTTTACCATTGGTTTGATTTATGATTGTTATGGGTTTATAATCAAGATATAGAATCGTCCAAACAAATAAAGGAAGGAAGGTATATATGAAAAAGTTTATTGCTAGTATGTTATTGGTTTTGCTTTTATTGACTCAAGTATATGCAGCTGATGATTTTGAGGATACTAAAAATTATATACAAGTAGATAAAATAAGAGTATCCATAGATTATGATTTGGATGAAATACAAATTGATAGAAGAGATACAGACACTGGAAAAATTGTATACATATATGATAATGATGGCAATTTATTAGAAACAATTGAAGAGATAAAAGTTACTGGCAAGAATAATATTTCTACATTTTCTTGCGGAGAAGAGTCTAGAGACATTGTAAGAACTTTTCATGAAGGAAATGCTAGAGTAAGTGTAAGGGCTGGATTTAAAGTCACAGGTAAAGTTGGAGGCCGATATAAACTTAGAAAAGATTTTAATAGGAGTATAGATTTCTAATGAAAAGAATTATAAATAGGTTTATTCACCTTTTTACTTTATTTATTATAAATTTTTCTTTAAATTATAATGGAGTGAGTGTATTTGGTGGAACTGGATCTCTCTATAGTAAATGGATAGGTTATAATCGTATAAAAGCTATAAGAGGAGTGTCACAAAGCTCAATTAGAGAAGCCTTTATATTTATGATTCTAACTTTGATTGTGGATATTTTTTTAATTAGGGATATTTATATAATCTTAAAAGAATTGAAAAAAGATTATAAAAATTGATTTTTATTTGGACGGTTCGAGAGTACTGATATTTCAGTACTATTTTAAAATTTTATTTTCGTATTTTATATACTTAGTCTATATTTCTTATGTAAATTTAAACAAAAAAGAGATGGGAAATCCATCTCTTAGTATATTTAGCTTGTCTAATAAAATACTAATAAAAATTATTTGTTTTCTGCTATAACTTTTTCAATAGTAGCTTCTAGACTATCTTTATCGGCCTTACCAACAAAACCGCCAAGGATTTTTCCCTCGCTATTTACAAAAAATGTTGTTGGCATTGCAGTAATAGTTGCTAAACTTTCTTCAGTAGTTGGGTTTGGCATTATATTTGTGTAATTAACGCCTGAGTCCTTAATAATTTTTTGAGCTTCTTCGACATTTGTGTCCATGTTAGCATTTGTGTCTACAACTACACCAAGAAAATTAATTTTGTCTTTATATTTTTCGTATAATTTTGCTAGATCTGGCATTTCTTCTTTGCAAGGTCCACAGAAAGTTCCCCATGCATTTACAAGTGTAATAGGTTTTTCTTTGTAGAATTCTTCAGAATTTACAATTTTGCCATCCATTATGTTCATAGTTTTGAAATCAAATTTTTCAATTTGCATTTCAGATAGTTTCATTGCACTAGTTGTAGCATCTCCTGTTTTTTCTGCTTTTGTTTCATCATTTTTTTTGTTGCAAGCAAAAAGTGTAAGAGCTACTGTAAATAAAATAAGTAATTTAAAAAGTTTTTTCATATTTACACTCCTATTATATATTTTTACTCCTATAATTATACTTGATGAAAGAAAATTTGTCTATAAAAAAAATATATTGTATAATAAAATTTACTTGTTCGGGAACTCCAAGTATAAAAAACTAATTGTTCTCCAAAGAAATGGAGGTTAAAATGAAGAAAATTATTATTGATGCAGATCCCGGGATTGACGATTCTATTGCAATTATTTTATCAAATAATGTAATGGAATATGATATTCTTGGGATTTCTTTAGTTTCAGGTAATGTGCACGTTGAAAAGGGAAGGAAAAATGTACTTAGACTTTCAAAATTTTTAAATCGAGATTTTAAAATCTATATGGGAAGCAAATCTCCTCTCGTTAAAGAATTTATCAACGCAGAGGATACTCATGGAAAAGACGGTCTTGGCGAAACTTATCTAAAATATGATGAGAAAGAGATAGATGGCGATGCAATTAACTTTTTAGTAGAAGAGGCTAAAAAGGGAGATGTAACTATTTTTGCACTGGGGCCACTCACTAACATTGCTAGAGCATTAAAAAAGGATAGAATTGCATTTAAAGACACTAGAATTATTATAATGGGTGGAAACTTTAAGAGTTATGGGAACATGAGTCCAATCGCTGAATTTAATTTTTATGTCGACCCAGAGGCAGCAGACTATGTTATAAAAAATGCACCCAATAAAGTTGAAATAATGCCCCTTGATATTACGAGAAAATTTGTATTGACGCCGAGTATTTTATCCTATATTAAGAGATTAAATCTTGAAATGGGAAATTTTATAGAAAAAATAACAAACTTTTATATGGATTTTCACTGGGAATATGAAAAAATTATTGGTTCAGTGATAAATGATACACTTACAATTTTAGCTGAAAGAAAGCCAGAATTATTTAAGAAGAGCATTTATAGTGCAGAATGCATAACAGATGGTCCCGCAAGGGGGATGCTCATGGTGGACGAAATGAACTTCATGAAGAGAGAAAAAAATATAATTTTATATGAAGATTTGAATTTGTTAGAAGTGTGGACGGAATTTATAGAGATAATTACAAATTCAAAAGTAGATAAAAATATTTTAGGTGATTTAATATGAAAATGAGTTCAAAAAAAGTCACTTTTATTGCACTTTGTGTCGCAATAAACTCTGTAAGTGCATGGCTTGCCGTAGTATTAAAGCTTCCAGTATATCTCGATTCTATTGGAACAATAATGGCTGGTTTTTCTTTTGGACCAGCTTTTGGAATTTTGACTGGAATAATTTCCGCATTTGCAAATAGCATAGGAGATCCAATTGCAATTTATTTTATGCCGACACAAATTATAGTAGGATTTACATCAGGTTACTTTAAATTTTTGAAAAGAGATAAGTTTTTATCAAAATTTTATCTCACACCGGCTATGTCTATTCCAGTTGCAATTTCATCTGCACTTATAGCAACATATCTTTTTGGTACAGTTACAACAGCTGGTTCAAGTTATATTGTTCAAGCTCTTCGTGCCGTCATGGATATTTCAGATTTTGTAATTGTATTTGTAGTTCAAATCATAACGGATTATGCAGACAAGTTATTTTCAGTCTTATTAGTTTCAAAAATTTACAATATGAACGCTTTTCAAAATATCTTAAAAAAATAATAAATTTAATCATAATTTTTAAACCACTTTTTGTAGTGGTTTTTTTAATATTAGTACACTTGTGTGAATTTACAGAATCAAATTAGAAAAAGCAAAATAAAAAAATTCACTTTTTTTATTTTTTTTAAATAAAGATAAATTAATGGGGTATTAAGTAATGTAACTTAAATTAAATTTATTATGATTATTGTTAAATAATAATTTAACAAGTGATATAATTACTCTATAAAAGATTTTACACTGGAGGTGATTTAGTGTCAGATGATGCAGTAAAAAAAGTTAAAGACACTGAAGCTGAGGCAAAAAAAATTATTGACGATGCAGAAGTTAAGGCTAAGGAAATTATAGAAAAAGCAAAATCTGCTGCAGAAGAGTCCTATGATGCTATTGTCCAAAGGGCAAAGGTAAGCAAAGACGAATTTCTTGAAAAGGCGAGAAAAGAAGGAGAAGAATCTGTATTGCCAATAAGAGAAGAAGCAGAAAAAAAGATTATTGATATTTCAAAAATTTCTAAAGACAAAGAAGCTGAAATTGTAAAGTCAGTGGTAGAGAGGATTGTGAATAATGGCAATAGTTAACATGAAAAAATTCAAACTCTTTATCTTTGATGAGGATAGAGAAAAATTAATTAATAAATTTCAAAAATTTAATTATGTTCACATTGACGAGTCCAATTTTGATTCTGATTTTTCAGAAGATGATTTTTCAAGGCCTAGATCTTCAGAAGATTTAATAGAAATTGATGATAAAATTAAGAGGTCAAAGGACGATATTGATCTGCTGCTAAAGTTTAAAGAAAAGGAAAATCCTATTAAAGCCATGAAAGAGGGAGTAGAAGACATTACCTTGGAGGAACTTGCCTCCAGAGCAATTGCCTTTCCCTTCGAGAAAATCGATTCAGAGATAAAAGCTCTTGTAGATGCTAAGGATAAAAACAATAGCAAAATTCAAAATATTGAATCAAAGATAGTGGAACTTAAACCATGGGAGAATCTATCATCTTCATTGAAGGATATTAATTCAATGGGCTCTGTAAACATTTACACGGGAACTATATCGACAAGCCATGGAGCTGAATTCGAGAGTGAATTTATAAAAAATGACCTCGTGTATATTGAAAGGGTTTCAAAGGACAAAAACTTTTATTATTATCTCATAATAGTTGAAAAATCTGTGGAGAATGAGGTAAAAACTCTATTTTCAAATTTTGGATTTACACCTATAAATGTCAAAGCAGATGGCAAAGTTAAGGACAAGATAGAGACCTATGAGAAAGATAAAGAGTTTCTTTTTGAAAAGAATAAAAATATAGAAGAAGAGCTAAAGACTTATTTAAAATATTTAGAAGATTTTAAAATTTCCTATGAATATTATCGCAATGAAAAAATTAAGATAATTTCAGAGAGAAAATTTTTAAAAACAACAAAGCTTAACTTAATTGAAGGTTATGTTCCAAGCGAAAGATTAAATAACTTCGAAGATGAAGTAAAAAAAGTATGTGGCGATGATTATTATCTAAATGCGGAAGATGCAAATAGAGATTCAGGTAAGGTTCCGATTTTACTAAAAAACAATTCCTTTGTAAGTCCCTTTGAACTTATGACGGAAATGTATTCAATGCCAAAGTACAATGAAATCGACCCAACACCTTTCTTTGCACCTTTTTATTTTATATTTGCAGGTATAATGGTTGGCGATTTTGGATACGGACTTTTAGTATTTTTAGGCACACTTTTTGCGCTTAAAACTTTTAAATTGACAGAAAAAAAGAGAAAGTTTATAAAATTTTTCAATTACCTTTCCATTTCTGCAATGATATTTGGGCTTGTATTTGGTTCCTTCTTTGGAGGAATAATTGAGCTTCCAAGCTTAATAGATCCAGCAGAGGATTCTACACTTTTAGTAATCCTTTCACTAATACTAGGTGGAATTCACATATTCTTTGGTCTTGGAATCAAGGCTTATATGGATATTCGTGACGGAAAACCAAAGGATGCATTATTTGATGTTGGATTTTGGTACATGGCAGTGCTAGGTGCAATTGGATTTATTTTAAGCAAAGTTCTTCCGCAAGTTGAACACTTTGGAAAGGTATTATTAGTAATAATGGTACTTGGAATGATTGGCATAGTTGCAACTGGTGGACGTGAAGAAAAATCGACAGCAGGAAAAATTGGTTGGGGAGTTTATTCCCTATACGGAATTTCTTCTTATCTAGGAGATTTTGTGTCTTACCTAAGACTTATGGCATTAGTTTTATCTGGTTCTTTCTTGGGACTTGCCATAAATATGATTGCTGGAATGCTTTTTGGTTCAAATATAATTGGAAAAATATTTGCAATAATTATTTTTGTTGTATTTCAATTATTTAATGCTTTCCTTTCTTATTTGTCAGCCTATGTTCATACGGCAAGGCTTACTTATGTAGAAATGTTTAATAAATTTTATGAAGGTGGAGGCATACCTTTCAAAAAAATGATAGAAAATTCAGATTACTTTAATATAGACTAGGAGGATTAATATGTTAAATGGATTAATGGGAGAATACGGTGGATTGATTTTAGGATCAATTGGAATTTTCTTTGCAGTTGCACTTTCAGGTGCTGGATCTGCTAAGGGAGTAGGTATGGCAGGTGAAGCTGCAGCAGGAGTAGTAATTGACGAACCAGAAAAATTTGGTAAATCCCTTGTACTTCAATTACTACCAGGTACACAAGGCCTTTACGGATTTGTAATTGGACTATTTATTTTATTTAGACTTTCAGCAGACACTCCAGTAAACACTGGATTTATGTACATGGCAAGTGGTGCAGTAATTGGACTTGCTGGACTTATATCTGCAATTGCACAAGGTAAAGTTTCTGTTGCTGGTATTAATATTTTGGCAAAAAATGAAGAACAACAAGCAAAGGGTATTATCTTTGCAGTAATGGTTGAACTTTATGCAATTCTTGCCTTTGCAATTTCATTCTTTATCCTATTTAGAGCCTAGGTGATACTATGGCAGGACTTGAAAATATTTTAAATAAAATTATTGAGGATGCAAAAACAAAGGCAGATGAAATCATAGCAGAAGCTGAAGACAAAAAAAACACAATTGTAGAAAAAAGAAAAGATGATGCAAAATTTTTAGCTGATAAAATCAATGAAATCTCAAAAAGAGAAAGAGAAGACATTTTAAAAAGAGCAAAATCAAGTGCCGAGCTAAAGGCGAGAGATGACGTTTTAGCAGAAAAGCATAAGGTTATAGATAGAATTCTTGAAAAAGCAATAGTAGAACTTGAAAATTTATCAGAAGAAGATTTTGTGAAATTTGTAAAAAATAATGTTGAAGGCGTAGATGACAAAAATTCAATTTTAGATGTACCAAGTAAATATAGAGAAGCAGTTAAAAATGCAAATCTTGGTTTCAAAGTATCTGACAAGGATGTTGACAGAGGATTTGTCCTACACGATGGAAATTTAATTTACAATGGCGACTTTAGAGCTATTGTGAAATCTGAAAGAGAAGAGTTAGAAAAATTTTTAGCTGAAAAACTTTTCAGTTAAAAGGAAAAGGTGGTTAAATGGATAGAAGTAAATTTATCCAAAGTTCCACAAGACTTAGAGTCTTGGAAAAGGAGCTTTTAAAAAGTGAAAACTTTATAAGGATTTCTGAAGGGGATTTCTTGGAAGACGCACTTAGATCTCTATCTGATACAGTTTATAACAAATATATAAATAAAATCTCTTCTCCCACAGAATATGAATATATTTTAAAAGAAGAGCTAACAAGGTTTTACGACGAACTTTACGATATTTCTCCTTCCAAAATTCCCATTCTTCTTGTAACATTGAAGTATTTTTATCACAATTTAAAAGTTCTAATAAAAGAAGATATTGGGAAAAAGGACTTAAAAGATCTTTATATGAATATTGGAGATTTTGACTTAAAAGAATATAGAGATGCTCTAATTAAAGGCAGCAAAAAGAATAAATATTTTGAGCTTATAGCGAAAGTTGCGGAGATTTACGAAGAAAAAAAAGATCCACAGCTAATTGATATATATCTCGACAACGCTTATTTCAAGGAATTACTTGAACTTGCAAAAGAGTCTGAAGTTGACTTATTTATAAAATATGCAAAAAATTTAATTGATTTTACAAATATTAGAACACTTCTAAGAGCTAAAAAGCAAAAAAAAGATGTTGAATTCTTGAGAAATGTAATCATAATAGGCGGAAATGTCAGAGAAGAAACTTATATGGATTTATTAAATAGAGATATAAGTTCAGACACAGATGCCTTTAAAAAACTTGATATTTACAAGTATATTAAAGATGCCTTAGATTCTTTTAAGGAGAAAGGAAATCTTTCGAACTTTGAAAAAGAGATGGATAATTACTTTATAGATTTGATAAAAGATGTAAAGTACATCACTTATGGTCCAGAAATTATATTTGCCAATGCTTTGGCTAAAGAAATGGAAATTAAAAATCTTAGAATTATTTTAGTTTCTAAATTAAATAGACTAGATAGTGAATTTATTAGAGAAAAGTTGCGTGATAGTTATGTATAAAATAGCGGTTATTGGCGATAAGGATTCAGTTCTATCCTTTAAGGCTATTGGAATAGATGTCTTCGTAAGTTACGAAGAAAAAGATGCTAGGGCTAAAGTTGATGCCCTTGCAAAAAAAGATTACGGTGTAATTTATATAACAGAAGAACTTGCAGAAAAAATACCTAATACCATTGATAGATATAATGACAAATTATTGCCTGCCATTATAGTAATTCCCTCCAACAAGGGAACTCTTGGTATAGGCATGAATAACTTAAACAAAAATGTTGAAAAGGCAGTTGGAGCAAATATATTAGGTGATTAATCACCTTTTTATGAGGAGGAGCTTTATTGAAATCAGGAAAGATAATTAAAGTATCCGGACCACTAGTTGTAGCAAGTGGCATGGAAGATGCCAATGTCTATGACGTAGTAGAAGTTTCTAAAGACAAACTTATTGGCGAAGTAATTGAAATGAGAGGCGACAAGGCTTCCATTCAAGTTTATGAAGAAACAACAGGTATTGGCCCTGGAGATGAAGTATATACGACAGGAGCGCCACTTTCCGTTGAGCTTGGTCCTGGAATGATTGAGCAAATGTTTGACGGAATTCAAAGACCTCTTGTTGGACTTAGAAACGAAGCTGGAGACTTTTTAAAAAGAGGAGTTATAGTAAATCCTTTAAATAGAGAAAAAAAATGGGAATTTAAAAAAGTTGCAAATGTTGGAGATGAAGTTGAAGCAGGAGATATTCTTGGAACAGTTGAAGAAACAGCAGTTGTAACTCATAAAATTATGGTACCCAATGGAATAAAGGGCAAGATAAAAGACATTAAAGAAGGCTCTTTTACCGTAGAAGAAACTATTGCAACAATAGAAACAGAAAAGGGCGACAAAAATCTAACGATGATACAAAAATGGCCAGTAAGAAAGGGAAGACCTTACAAGAAAAAGGTCGATCCAAAGGAACCCCTCGTTACTGGACAAAGAGTAATAGATACATTTTTCCCAATTACAAAGGGTGGTACTGCTGCCATTCCAGGACCTTTTGGTTCAGGCAAAACAGTTGTACAACATCAACTTGCAAAATGGGCAGATGCACAAATAGTTGTCTATGTAGGCTGTGGCGAACGTGGAAACGAAATGACAGACGTACTTATGGAATTTCCAGAGTTAATGGATCCTTCAACTGGCGAATCAATTATGAAGAGGACAGTGCTTATTGCCAACACATCAAATATGCCAGTAGCAGCACGTGAAGCATCAATTTACACAGGAATTACAATTTCAGAATATTTTAGAGATATGGGTTATTCTGTTGCAATGATGGCTGACTCCACTTCTCGTTGGGCAGAAGCCCTTCGTGAAATGTCTGGTCGTCTTGAAGAAATGCCAGGCGACGAAGGTTATCCAGCATACCTTGGCTCAAGAATTGCAGAATTTTATGAAAGAGCAGGTCGTGTTATTGTAAATGGCAGCGAAGAAAGAGAAGGAGCACTTTCTGTAATAGGTGCAGTTTCCCCTCCAGGAGGAGATATTTCTGAACCAGTTACTCAAAATACACTTAGAATTGTAAAAATATTTTGGAAACTTGACTACGATTTGTCTTACCAAAGACACTTCCCAGCTATTAACTGGATTGATTCCTATTCACTTTATCAATCTAAAATTGATAAATATTTAGACGAGAATGTAGATAGAAGATTTTCTTTGCTAAGAAAAAGAGCCATGGCACTTTTACAAGAAGAAACTTCATTACTAGAAGTCGTAAGACTAGTAGGTCGTGATACATTATCTGACGAAGACCAAGTTAAACTTGACACAACAAAGTCAATTCGTGAAGACTTTTTACAACAAAATGCCTTTCACGATGTAGATACTTTCTGTCCTCTTGAAAAGCAATTCAAGATGCTTGATACAATCCTTTACTTCTACGACAAATGTCAAGAAGCATTGGAAAAGGGTGCTTACTTTAGTGAAATAGAAAAACTTGATGTAAAAGAAAATATTGCGAGAATGAAGTATGTGCCAAATGACGAATTAGAAAAAATTGACGCAATAAAAGATAAAATTGACAGTGAACTTAAAGAATTAGAACAGGTCGGTGATGTAGATGCTTAAAGAATATAAATCAGTAACAGAAGTCGTTGGACCTCTTATGACTGTTGAAGGAGTAGAAGGTGCAACCTACGAAGAACTTGTGGACATCGAACTTCAAACCGGCGAAAAAAGACGTGGACGTGTTATAGAAATCGAAGGCGACAAAGCCATGGTTCAAATTTTTGAAGGCTCCAGTGGAATAAATTTAATGGACACAAGCGTAAGATTTTTAGGAAAACCACTTGAACTTGGAGTATCGCCAGATATGATTGGTAGGGTCTTTGACGGGCTTGGCGAACCAATTGACGGTGGTCCAAAGATTATTCCTAAAGAGAAAATTGATATAAACGGAACTGCAATAAATCCAGTTTCAAGAGACTATCCATCTGAATTTATTCAAACAGGTGTATCTGTAATAGATGGACTTAACACTCTTGTTAGAGGACAAAAACTTCCAATATTCTCTGAAGCAGGACTTCCACACAACGAACTTGCAGCACAAATCGCAAGACAAGCGACTGTACTTTCTGGTGGAGATTTTGCCGTAGTGTTTGCAGCAATGGGCATTACTTTTGAAGAGGCACAATACTTTATAGACGACTTCACAAAGACTGGCGCCATAGATAGAGCAGTTTTATTCATGAACCTTGCCAATGACCCAGCAATTGAAAGACTTGCAACTCCAAAGATGGCACTTACAGCAGCAGAATATTTGGCATTTGAACTTGGAAAGCACGTTCTTGTAATCTTAACAGATATGACAAATTATGCTGAAGCACTAAGAGAAGTATCTGCAGCAAGAAAGGAAGTTCCAGGTAGACGTGGTTATCCTGGTTATCTATACACAGACCTTGCCGGTATTTACGAAAGAGCAGGAAGAATTAAGGGAAGAGAAGGTTCTATTACACAAATTCCTATTTTGACAATGCCAGAAGGAGACATCACTCACCCTATTCCAGACTTAACGGGATATATTACTGAAGGACAAATAATTCTATCAACAGATTTATATAAACAAGGATTAGAACCACCTATTAATGCAATACCGTCACTTTCAAGACTTAAAGACAAGGGAATTGGAGAAGGAAAAACTCGTGAAGACCACGCCGATACAATGAATCAAATTTATGCAGCTTACACTGCAGGTAAAGAAGCAAAGGAACTTTCTGCAATCCTTGGAGAAACAGCACTATCAGAAACTGACAAAGCATTTGCAAGATTTGCAGACTTATTTGAAAAACAATATGTATCACAAGGTTTTGAAACTAATAGGTCAATAGAAGAAACATTAAATTTAGGTTGGGAACTTCTTTCTCTAATACCTAAGACTGAATTAAAGAGAATTGACGACAAATTAATCGAAAAATATTTGGGCGATAAGGAGAAAAAAAATAGCGATCCTGGAGATCATAAAAATGTAGAAAATGAGGGATTATAATGACAAGACTTAAAATAAATCCCACTAGAATGAATTTGTCCTTATTAAAAGGCAAATTAGAAACATCAAGTAGAGGGCACAAGCTTTTAAAGGACAAACAAGACGAACTTATGAGACAATTTATAACTCTCATAAAGGAAAATAAAAAGCTAAGATTAGAAGTGGAAGAAAAATTGCAAAATTCCTTTAAGGCATTTTTAATGGCATCAGCTGCTATGAGTCCAGAAATGCTTGAAGAAGCAATTTCCCTTCCAACAATGAAAACACTTGTTGAAATCAAAAAGAAAAATGTAATGTCCGTAGATGTGCCAGAGATGGAATTTATAACAAAAAAAACATCTGAAGACGCATCACGCTATCCCTATGGCTATGCACAAACTACATCGGACCTTGACTATGCTATTGATAATCTTACAGAAGTAATGGATGAACTTTTGAAGCTTACACAAAAGGAAAAGGCAGCACAACTTTTAGCCAATGAAATTGAAAAGACTAGAAGAAGAGTAAATGCCCTTGAGTACAAAACAATTCCAGACTTGCAAGAAACAATAAAATATATTCGCTCAAAACTTGACGAAAGCGAAAGAGCAAATATCACAAGGTTAATGAAAGTTAAAGACATTATCTCAAAGGACGAACTTAAAGAAGAAAAAATAGAAAAAATAAATGCAGAATTAATGTAATTAAAAATTATATTATTAATGCATCTTTTGTAACATAAATATTGATTTCTATTTTATATGAGATTGAGGCAAAAAAAATATTAAATTAATTTGTCGCAAGTAGTGAAATAGTGGATGGACTATACTAATGAATCAAGCTACAATTATAAAAGAAAAATATAAAAATTTAAAATTTCCAAGAAAAAAATCATCTGATGAAATTTTAAATTGGATAGAAGATAGATATGACGCATATAAAATTGGATTTTCAGAATATATAAGGGACAATAGAGTAAGCTTTAAATTTATCTTAATGAATTGGATAAATGATTGTGAAATTGAAAAATTTTGCGATGAAATATTAGAACTTGTAATATATAAAATACCAAAAAATAAAAAGACAGAAATATACTTTTTAGGCAACGAAGATTCTAACAAGTTAGATTATTATTATCTATTGTTTGAAAAAAAGACGCAGTTTTTTAGTGTAGATCAACATATTATTTTTGAAGAAATTTCTTTATATAGAGGAATAGCAGAAGAAGATAAAAAAGAAGATAGCCTAAAATATTTAGACTATTTAGCTAATATTTTAAGTCGCTATCATTATATGTAAAGATAAGGATATCTATTGATTAGTAAAATTTTCAATAGATATTTTTTAGAACTTTTGCATTAGAAGTAATATTGGTATAAAAATTGGAGGGATGATATGAAATTTTTACACACTATGATTAGAGTAAAGGATTTGGAAAGATCTGAAAAGTTTTACAAAGAAGCCTTAGGTTTTGTTGAATCAAGAAGAAAAGACTTTCCAGAAGATGAATTTACACTTTTATATTTAAAACTCGAGGATTCACCCTATGAGTTAGAACTAACATATAATTATGACGGAAGAGATTATACAATTGGAGATGGCTACGGTCATATTGCAATATCACACAAAGATATAAAAAGTTTTAGAGAAGAACTAAAAAACAAAGGTTATGATGTAACAGAATTAAAAGCACTTTCAGACAAATCAGATCATTATTTCTTCATAAAAGATCCAGATGGATATAAAATCGAAGTAATTGGAGAAAAATAAAATTTTATAAAAGTAGAACATGATGTGTACCAAAAAACTGAACACATAATTTACATTAATGGATGCAACCTATGCAAAGCAGGTGGCATCCATTTTTTGATTTTCTCTATTAAATAACCTTTAAAAGGCAAAGTTATTAATCTAATAATATTCCCTTTAAAACTCCGTGAAGAAGGTGGTCGCCATTCTCGTCATACACATCAGAAGTTATATCAATAAAATTTCTGCCACGCTTATTTTCCACTTTATCAACTTTATTTACACATTTAATTTTTCTACCCGTATAAGCTTTTTTCAAAAAATCAAATTCCATTCTATACATCAAAATATCGTAGTCGCCGCCAATTTTATTTGTAAGGCTTGCAGTTAATAGACCCTGCAAAAGATATTCGCCATTGTCATTGGGACTTTCGTGGTGCTTGCCCCAAAAATTTGCATTTTCCGCATAGTCTTTTAAATCCTTTTCAGTAAAAGTTCTTTCGTAAATAACTTCATCGCCTTTATTTAGTCGCATAAAATCACCTCAAAAATAATATACCCAATAAATAAAAAATATTTGGGTAAATTAAAAGAGAGGTGTTAAAGTGAAAAAAATATTATTATACGGACTAGAAAAAGAAAAAGCAGAGATTACAGAAAAAGTTGCAAGAGAATATGAAATTGAAATAAATAAAATATCAGAAAAAGAATTAGAGAAAAAAGTTGGCGACCTTTTTAATTTAGATTTAAGAAAAAATGAAAGCCTAGAAGATAAAAATAAATTAATGGTGTTTTCTAACTTCGATAGAAATATTTTGCGCGACTTTTTAATTGCTTTAAAAGGGGAAGGCGTAACAGTTGACAATAAGTGTGTACTTACAGAGACAAACTCAGAGTGGACTTTTGCATTTTTAATGGGGCATATTGCAGATGAGCATAGAGTAGTTATGAAGTTTAAAGAACTTGGCAAACTTGTAAAAACATCCCTAGATAAATTAGAAAAAGAAGAGGATGACGAACTAAGAGAGCTAGTGGAAAGAGCAATTGAGAATAAAAATAGAGAATTAGACGAAGAAAAACTAGATGGTGCCATAAAGGAGCTAAAAGAAAAATTAAATATTAAATAGTTGTAAAGGCAACGTGATAATTTTGCATTTTTAATAATTTTTCAAAGATAAAAGTTTGTAATAAAAAAATTTATAGAATATAATATTTTTAAAGAAGACAAAACTTATTAAATGGAGGAGGTATAAGAAATTGAAGGATATAATTCTAGCACCTATTTTAAAATGGGTTGGTGGAAAAAGACAATTATTAAATGAAATAAATCCTCTTATACCAGAAAAAATAACAACATATGTTGAACCCTTTGTAGGTGGCGGAGCAGTTTTATTTAATTTGCAACCAAAAAAGGCAATAATAAATGATTTTAACAAGGATCTAATTAATGTTTATAGGACTGTTAGAGATAATCCAGAGGGTCTTTTAGATATTTTAAAAGAACATGATTATAGAAATTGCGAAGATTACTATTATGAAATTAGAGCACTAGATAGAGATGATAAATACAACAATATGAATGATTTAGAAAAGGCTGCTAGGATAATTTATCTCAATAAAACTTGTTTTAATGGTTTATTTAGAGTTAATCAAGCAGGACAATTCAACAGCCCTTATGGAAAGTATAAGAATCCCAATATTATTAATGAACCAGTCATATTAGCGATGTCAAAATATTTTAACGAAAATGATATAAAAATATTAGAGGGAGACTATCGAGATGCTTTGAAAAATTTAAGAAGGGGTGCCTTTGTATACTTTGATCCGCCTTATATGCCAATATCTTCTTCCTCAAGTTTTACAGGATATACTGAAAATGGATTTAATAAAAAAGATCAGCAAGAACTTAAAAAAGAATGTGATAAGCTAAATGAAAGAGGAATTAATTTTATGCTTTCTAATTCTGCACACCCCTTTATTATAGAACTTTATAAAGATTATGACATTACAATAGTTAAAGCAAGACGTTCAATTAATTCAAAGGGCAATAAAAGAGGAGAAATAAACGAAATATTGGTGAGAAATTATGGCAAAAATAAGTACAAATAGTGCTTGGGAAAAACTTTTTGATAAATATAATATAGAGAAAGAAGTAAGTGAAAAGGGATTTTTTAATATAAAAGCTGAGCAAATTAAAGAATTTAAAGAACCAAGACTTATGGCAAAGTGGGATAGTTCTGAATCTCTTCCCAGTATTTTAAAATCAAAAGGAATAAATATTTTACCCACATCTAGAAGTTCATATATATTGAGCGATTTTAATCTTTATGAGGAATTACCAAAATATATTGAAGATGTTACAAAAATGAAAAGGGTAGAAATTCGAGATTTAGAAAGCATTGACATAGAAAATATTACATCAGAAGCAAATGCTATCAATGTTTTGATGTTGTCTCCTATTTTAGAAGATTTTTTAGGCGATGGAGAAAATTATGCAACTTTTAATGGAAGAATGGGAACGGGTGAATTTGATTTTTTTGTAAATAGAAATTTAAAAGATCCTCTATGTATTGATGTCAAAAATGCTCAATGTGAAATTGATGCTGGATTAGAAAATGAAAAATCAGTAGTTATAATTGAAGCAAAAAATGTAATTCATCCAGATTTTCATGTACGACAACTATATTATCCCTATAGACTGTGGAGAAATAAAGTTAAAAAACCTATAAGATTATTATTTTCAATATACTCTAATCAAATATATAGACTATTAGAATATAGATTTAATGACCTTAATAATTACTCATCTATAGAATTAATAAAAGAAAAATACTACACACTACAAGATACAAAAATCACTTGTTATGATCTTCTTGAAGTATATAAAAAAACAAAAGCTACAATAAGCGACAATATGAATGATTATGAAAAAACTCCCTTTGTACAAGCAGATAGTTTTGAAAAAGTCATTTCTTTGATTGATTTTTTAAAAGAGGAAGATATGTCTCCGGCAAAAGTTGCTGAAATTATGCAATTTGATATACGACAAGCTGGATATTATTTTAACGCTGGCAAATATTTAGGTATTTTTGAAAAATATCATGGAGAAGAATTTGATGATGAAAGTAGCAAGTGGAACAAAGTCGTGAAAATAAGATTAACGAAAAAGGGACAAGAGATTGCTAAAATGAATTATAAGCCAAGACAATTGGAACTTGTAAAATTAATATTAAAGCATAAAATATTTAATGTCTTTTTCCTTGAAACATTTACTACGGGGCAACTTCCAAAAAAGAAGGATATAGAGAATGCAATGAGAAAATATAATGTTTGTGGTGAAGGGCAAATAACAAGAAGAGCAAGCACAGTATATTCTTGGTTAAAATGGATATTTAAGCTTCAAAAAGTTACGCAAGAATAGTCAAATATTTCCTTAGAGATCTTAATATATTATTAATGAGGTATTTAAGCAATGGATGATAAAATAAAAAAATGGGAGCCTGAAAATTTTGAACTTGAGATGACAACTCATTGGTCTTTTCCTGAAAGAGGAGATTGGGCGACACATGACAATAAGTGGAGAGGCAACTGGTCTCCTTACATACCAAGAAATATTATTTTAAGATATTCAAAGGAAAATGATTTAATTTTAGATCAATTTGCAGGTGGGGGAACAACTCTTGTTGAAGCAAAATTATTAAATAGAAATATAATTGGTGTAGACATTAATAATCTTGCTCTTAGTCGCTGTAAAGAAAAAACTAACTTTGAACATGAGGGAGCTAATGGTAAAGTTTTTTTGCGAAAGGGAGATGCGAGAAAACTTGATTTTATTTCCGACAATAGCATTGATTTAATCTGTACACATCCACCTTATGCAAATATAATTAAATACAGTGAAAATATAGAAGAAGATTTATCTCATTTAGAAATAAAGGATTTTTTAGAAGAGATGAAAAAAGTTGCATCAGAAAGTTATAGAGTTTTAAAGAAGGATAAATTTTGTGCTGTTTTAATGGGTGATACTCGTAAAAAAGGTAACATGATACCATTGTCATTCTATGTAATGCACATTTTTGAAAATGCTGGATTTAATCTTAAAGAAATGATAATAAAAGAGCAGCATAATTGTAAAATGACAGGGTTTTGGAAGACAAATAGTGTTAAATATAATTTTTTACTTATTGCTCATGAACATCTATTTATCTTCAAAAAAAATTAAATAATTAGAAAAAGAAATAGACTCAGAAACTAATTTCCCGTAAAGATCAATAATTGAAGCTTCGTGAGTATTTTTAGCAATATCAATACCGATAAAAAACATAAAATCACCTAGCTTTAATATAAATTTAGATAGAGAAAGATACCTCTTTAACTTTACGACAATACAACCTCGTTAGACATACAGCAACTAACGTACTATCCAGCTCATACGCATAAAGACGTAAAGAAGAGGCGTAACCCTTTCTTAGGAAGACAAGCTTCAAGGAGGAAAGCTACGACCTCTATCTATACAAATATTATCCCATAATGAGTATGGGATAGGTTCATTTCTAATTGTTGCACTTGTAATTGGAGGAGTTATAGGAGCAGGATATTATTTTAAAGTAGTCAAAGCTAAGGAAGATAAAATGTTGGAAGACTTTGAAGAAGATGATGAGGATTATATTAGTGAGTCAGAAGATGAATCTGACAATGAAGAAAGTCATGAAGAATCTTTAGATGAAGACGATGAAGATGATGAACTATTATAAGGATATTAAATTTAAATACAATTGAATTTTTGTCACGAATACGATACAATATCCGTGACAAAGGAGGATTGTAATGAGTTCATATACAGAAAAAATATCAGATAAAATAAATGATTTTGACTCACATAAAGTATTTTTTGCAAATGACTTTTTAGATATTGCATCTAATGCTACGGTTAGACAAATATTGAAAAGATTAGCAGATGAAGATAAAATTAAGCGTGTCATTGATGGTTTTTATTACAATCCAAGATATAGTGAATTAATTGGAGAGTACGAAGCAGTATCAATTCACGAGTTAGCACTTGCCATAGCAAGAAAATACAATTGGAATATTGCACCCTATAATAGCACAGCCTTAAACTTATTAGGACTATCCACACAAGTTCCAACTCACTATAAATATATATCTAGTGGAAGATATAAGGAATATAAAATTGGAGATACCATTTTAGAATTTAAAAAAGTAAATCCAGGAGAGATTGCTAATATGTCCTTAAAGACTGCAACAGTTATTCAAGCAATTAAGTCTTTGGGCAAAGAAAGTATAACTAATGAAGTTATACAAAAGATAAGAGAAAACTTAACTGAAAAAGAAAGAACAGACTTAATGAAGGAATCAAAATCAGTGCCAGCATGGATATATGAAGTAATAAGGGAAATTTGTGAAGGCAAAAATGAATAAGTTTTATATAGAAAACAAAGAAGACTTAAGAATTTTAATAGTCAATACTGCAAGAAAGAGAAATATATCTGAAGCAGTCATTGAAAAAGACTATTGGGTTACTTTTATCTTAGATTATCCAAACTTTGAAGAGATTATAAAAGTTCTTCAAGAACTAGAAAAAGAAATTAATAAGTAAATAGAATTCTCCTGAAAATAATACGATTTTCGAGGGAAATACTTTGAGCGATAGAGAAATCTTTCGCTTTTTTTAGCTCTATGTCAAATGTTGGGGAAACTCGGCAATTCGAGTCTCTCTTTTTCTATTAATAACAATACTTATAGACAAATAAATAAATAGTAAAAATTAAAAGCCTCGGCACTATTATGCTGAGGCTTCTTAGATTTAAAAATTTTAACAATTCAAAATCAAAATCTTAAATCATATTTAAAGATAAAGTAAATCTAATTAAAATTCTGATATTTCGTAGATATCCATGTTTTCTTCGTGGAATTTTTTATTTTTTACAGCTACTCTAGCTGCCAATGTGTCAAGGCTTGTAACTATGTCGATGCCATATTCTGTCGCCATTCTTCTAATTTTGAAACCATCTCTTGTTGAGTCGCCACCTCTAGTTGGAGTGTTAACTACAATGTCGATTTCTCCCTTTCTTATTACATCTAGGATATTTGGTCTTGGGTCATTGATTTTTCCAATTTCTCTTGCGTCAATGCCTTCTTTTTTAAGAAGTTCACAAGTACCCTTAGTTGCGATAAAATTGTAACCTAAATCCTTCATAGATTTTGCAATTTCAATAAATTCAGCCTTGTCGTTGTCGTTTACTGTTGCAAGAACTGTTGAAGCTTTATCTTCAATGGCTGAACCTGATGCCAAGAATCCTTTGAAAAGTGCTTCGTCAATGTTTTTACCAATTCCAAGAACTTCGCCAGTGGATTTCATTTCAGGTCCAAGGGAAATTTCAACTCTGTTAAGTTTTGACATAGAGAATACTGGAACTTTAACTGCCATTAGTTTTGGCTCTTTATAAATATCTACTCCGTAGCCAAGGTCAGATAATTTTTCGCCAAGCATAGTTTTTGTAGCTAGGTCAATTATTGGAACGCCAGAAACCTTTGAAATATATGGCACAGTTCTTGATGCACGAGGGTTTACTTCGATGATGTATAAATCATTTTTGTATTCGATAAATTGTATATTTATCATGCCCTTTACATGAAGTGCCTTTGCAATTTTCTTTGTGTAATCTAATATTTTTTCTTTGATTTCATCTGAAATGTTAATGCTTGGATAAATTGTAATTGAGTCGCCAGAGTGAACTCCTGCCCTTTCAAGGTGTTCCATTATTCCAGGGATTAGGACATCCTTGCCATCAGAAATTGCATCAACTTCAATTTCACGACCTACTAAATATTTATCAATTAAAACTGGGTTTTCTGAATCTCTTTCAAAAGCACTTTGCAAATAAGTTTTTAAACTTTCTTCGTCATAAGTTATTTGCATTCCTTGACCGCCAAGCACATAGGATGGTCTAACAAGCAGTGGATAGCCAAGTTCACAAGCTGCTTCAAGTCCTTCTTTAACAGTGAATACACCACGTCCCTTAGGTCTATTGATTTTCAAATCTTCAAGCATTTCATCAAACTTTTCTCTGTCTTCAGCTCTGTCAATATCACAGAAGTCTGTTCCCAAGATGTTAATTTTTTGTGAGTGAAGGTATTTTGCAAGCTTAATTGCAGTTTGACCACCAAAGGCAAGGATTACGCCAAGAGGTTTTTCTATTTCAATAATGCTTTTAACCTCTTCCTCAGTAAGTGGTTCGAAGTAAAGTTTATCAGATGTGTCAAAGTCAGTAGAAACAGTTTCTGGATTGTTGTTAATAGTAATTGTTTCTATGCCCATTTTTATCAATGCCTTGATTGCGTGAACGCTACAATAGTCAAATTCAATTCCTTGACCAATTCTAATTGGACCAGAACCAATTACGATTATTTTTTTATTATCAGACACAATGTTTTCGTCTGTCTTTTCATAAGTTGAATAATAGTAGGCGCCATTTTTTCTAAAAGGAGAAGTGTCAACTCTTCTATAATTTGGAAGGATTTTATTTTTTTCACGAAGTTCAATTACATCTTCCATTTCTACGCCAAGAGCCTTTGCAATAGTTTTGTCAGAAAAACCTAATTTTTTAAGTTTTAAAAGTTCCTCAGGATTAATTGTATCCATGCTTAATTTTTTTAGATTTTCTTCTTCACGAACTATATTTTCGATTTTTTTCAAGAAGTAAAGGTCAATGCCCGTAATGTCGTGGATAAGTTCAAGAGAAAGTCCACGTCTAATAATTTCTGCAACATCAAAAAGTCTTTCGTCATCAGGGAATTTAATTCTCTTTTTAAGTTCTTCAGTAGTTCTTTCTTCAGAGAACTTAGACTCAAGGGAGAATTTTGAAATTTCAAGAGATCTAATACCCTTTAATAGAGCTTCTTCAAAGGAAGAACCAATTGACATAACTTCGCCAGTTGCCATCATCTTTGTTCCAAGTTTTCTATTTGCAAACTTGAATTTGTCGAAAGGCCATTTAGGAATTTTAACAACTACATAATTACAATTAGGTTCATAATTTTCAATAGTTTCGCCAGTAGTTTCATTTTTGATTTCATTTAAGTTTAATCCAAGGGCAAGTTTTGTTGCAATTCTTGCAATTGGATATCCAGTTGCCTTTGACGCAAGGGCAGAGGAACGAGAAACTCTTGGGTTGATTTCAATTACTGCATAGTCCAAAGTTTCTGGATTAAGTGCAAGCTGAACATTACAAGCACCGATTACATTTACATTTTCAACAATGTTTAGCGCAGCATTTTTTAATTTTTGAAGAACATCTTTATCAAGACTTTGGCAAGGAGCAACTACAATAGAGTCGCCTGTATGAACGCCAACGGGATCCACATTTTCCATGTCGCATACAATAACCTTTTCGCCAGCAGAATCTCTAATAACTTCAAACTCAATTTCCATCCAACCACGAATGGACTTTTCAAGAAGACATTCCTTTACTGGGCTAAGGCTCAAGCCGTGAGATAAAACTTCCTCAAGTTCCTCTTCATTATAGGCAAAACCACCGCCAGTTCCACCTAAGGTGAAGGCAGGTCTAATTACTAAAGGATAGCCGATTTTCTTTGCGAGGATTTTTCCTTCTTCAAGTGTATTCGTAATTTCAGATTGGATAATTGGTTCGCCAATTTCTTCCATAGTTTTTCTAAAAATATCTCTGTCTTCGCCCTTTTTAATAGCTTCGATGTCAGTTCCTATAATTTTTATTCCATACTTATCTAAAATTCCACGCTTGTCGAGTTCTAGTGTCATGTTAAGACCAGTTTGTCCACCCATACCAGCAATAAGAGAGTCAGGTCTTTCCCTTTCAATAATTTTTTCTATAAAAGAAATAGTTATTGGTTCGATGTAAATTTTATCGGCAATACCCTTGTCAGTCATAATAGTAGCAGGGTTTGAGTTTACAAGAATAGTTTCAATACCATTTTTTTTCAAAGTTTCACAAGCTTGAGTACCTGAGTAGTCAAACTCAGCAGCTTGCCCTATTACAATGGGGCCAGATCCTATTACTAGCGTCTTTTTAATCGAATTATCTCTTGGCATTTTTTTCTCCTTTTCCAAATAAAAGATCAAACATTCTTAAAAATGGGCAAAAAAAATTTAAGGTAATTAAATTTGCTCAAAAAAAAATCATGCACAAGGACATGATTTTACTCAGTCCTTGGACTGATTTTCTATTTTTTTATCTTTCTTATTAAATCACTTTTAAAATAAAAAAGCAAGACTTTTTTTTATAAAAATTTCAAAGACTATAAAAATAAAATAAAATTAGGCATAAATACACGAAGATAAAAAGCAAAAGACATTCAAATTATCTTGTCATATAAAACTGTTAAAATTATTTAGAATTTATTGTATAATAAGAAAGATAAGGAGGAGAGTTATGACAAAAGTTCTCCATTTAATTAGTGGCGGCGACACAGGCGGTGCAAAGACACATATCTTTACACTAATGAAGGGCCTAAATGGAAAAGTTGAAACAAAAATAATTTGCTTCATTAAAGATACCTTTTATGACGAAGCAAAAAAACGCGGCATAGAAATAGAAGTATATCCGCAGGAAAAAAGATCAGACCTTTCCGTCGTTTCTAAATTAAGTGACGAAATAAATAATGGCAAATACGACTTAGTCCATGCACATGGTGCAAGAGCTAATTTTATTTGTATGTTTTTAAAAAAGAAAATACAAGTCCCCATGGTTACTACAATCCATTCAGATTATATGCTTGACTTCAAGGACTCATTTTACAAAAATTTAATCTACACAACATTAAACAAATTGGCACTTAAAAAATTTGATCACTACATTTGCGTAAGTGATAATTTTAAAAAGATGCTAGAAGACAGAGGTTTTGACAAAGACAAAATACACGTACTCTACAACGGAATTGACACAGATGAAAAAATTGAGTACATCCCAAAAACTGTTTTCTTAGAAAGACACAAGGTAATTTACAATGGCGAGTTTTTAGTTGGCATAGCAGCTAGATTAGATAAAGTTAAGGATCACGAAACTTTTATAAAAGCTTGCAAAGAAACCCTAGAAGTAAACCCAGATATAATTTTTCTTATAGCGGGAGAGGGCGACGAAAAGAAAAAATTGCAGGACATGGCAAAAACCTTTGAAATCGACAAAAATATTTACTTCCTTGGATTTATAAAGGACAAATATTCCTTCTTCAACTCCATAGATGTAAATGTGCTAACTAGCATTTCCGAGTCCTTTCCCTATGTGATTTTAGAAGCGGCAATGTTAAGCGTGCCTACAATTTCTACAAAAACTGGAGGTATCCCTGAAATAATAAAAGACGACCAAACAGGATATCTATTCCCAATAGGAAACTTTAAGTCCCTTGCAAGATATATTTTAGACCTTTACGACAATAGAGATAAACTAAAAGAACTTGGCGAAAATATAAAAAGAGAAGTAATAGAAAAATATTCTCACAAATCAATGGGCGAAAGACAAAAGGAAATTTACGATGAAATATTAAAAGGAGAAAACAATGAAAATAATTGACAAAAAAGGCAGACTCTTTGGACTAATCAATATAGTCGACCTATTAGTAATAATTTTAATCCTTGCAATTGTTGCAGTGGGAGTAAAGAGATTTGGAACAAAAGCAGCAGTTGGCGAAGCAACTACAAAAAAAGGCATTATAACAGCTGAAGTAAAGGACGTAAGAGATGCCACAGCAAATAACATAAAAGCAGGAGATAAAATCTTCGATTACGACAAGGGAACATACCTTGGCAAAATTGTTGCAGTAGAAGTTGAACCCTATAAGGACAAAACTGAATATCAAGGCAAATTTTACAATGCAGAAGTCCCTGGAAAATATAGAGTTATTATGACAATTGATGCAGATGTAAAGGAAACAGAAGATTTTTATCAAGTTGGCACTGAACAAATAAGAATAGGTGCAGAAATGAGAATAAAAAATAAAAACATTACAACATTTATGACAATTCTCGGCATAGAAGTAAAGAACTAGGTGATTATTATCAATTCATTAACTATAAGGTTTCTAAATAAAATTTACACATCCTTTGGCGAATATTACGAAAATTCACTAACAAAAAGAGTTCACGATTTTATAACAAAACCAATAGCAAAAACTTTTGCAAATTCAAAGACAAAAAATGTCCTTGCTGGCGATAAAGTTTTATTTGAACATACCTTTATTTACAAAATTTATAGAGGATTATTTAACTTAATAGAAAAATTTATGAACCTACTGGGAAATATTTTTGTCCCAATGAAAAAAAATTCCTTTTTTATCGGCTCTCTCATGACATCCCTTGATGATTTTGACCAAATTGCAGGCATTATCTCAAACATTATGTTTTATACAGGTATTTTTACACTAATTATTTCATTAATAATTAAGGCAAAGTTAATTATACCAATTGCATTTATAGTTTTGGGATTAATCCTTTCACTGCTAAAGGGAAAATATATGGAAATAATTAGGGGCTCAAAGTGCATAGAATTTTTCACAAGCTTTTTTAAACTAGATGAAGGCGGTGAAAACTGGTGGTAAAAGCAAAAAAAATTAATTTTATATTATTATCAGCACTTTTCTTGACAATAATATATTATTTTCTAGGAATAAAATTTTTCTTGGCAGCCTTTCTAGGCATAAGCGGTCTTTTACTTGTAATATACGACATAAAAATTGGACTTTTTGCATCAGCATTTTTATATCCCTTTGTACCAGATGCCTTGGGACTAATAATGCTATTATCCATGGGATTTTTTGTCTTACTTAGAACAATACTTTATAAAGAAAAATTTACAGTAGGAGCAAGAACTGTACCCATTGCAATTTTTGCCTTTATAATAGTTTTTTCAACAATTACATCAATAGACCCATCAGGTTCAATTCGTGACCTAGCATTAAACGCAGCAGGAATTTCCTTTTTATTTGCAATGACAAATTCCATAAAGACAAAGGGCGAACTCAATGCCTTTATATCCACACTACTTTTGTCAGCACTTGTAGTTGCACTACTTGGAGTAATGCAATATTTCACAGGCGTGGAAATGAGACCAGAGTGGTTAGATACAGAAAATAACACAGACATTGCAGTAAGAGTTTACTCAGTATTTTTCAATCCAAATATTTTGGCAGAATACCTAGTGCTAATTACGCCAATTGCAGTGGGGATAACTTGGTACACAAAGAGCATGAGGAAAAAATTCCTTTTCGCCGCATCAACGGGAATACTTCTTATTTGTATTGTAATGACATTATCAAGAGGTGGCTGGGTAGGAATTGCACTGGCAGCACTTGCCTTTATACTATTAGTAGATAAAAGACTATTGCTATTAGGAGTTCCAATAATTTTAGGTGGACTTGCAGTGCTTCCCCAAAAAGTCGTGGATAGAATCACTTCCATTGGCTCAACAGTAGACACATCAAATCTATATAGAATAAAAATTTGGCATATTACAAAAGATGTAATACGAGATAATTTAGTGGCAGGCGTTGGATTTGGATATATGCCCTTTAAAGAAACTTTTGAAAAATATATTAGGACTATGCCCATATACCACGCACACAACACCTATCTCGAAGTAGCAGCAGAAATAGGAATAGTTGGATTTATCTTTTTCATGTTACTATTATTATCAACACTAAAATACGATTATGTAAATCTAGTGAAATCAGAAGACAAATACTTTAAATACCTTGGAGCAGGACTCTTCGCCAGCATCATAGGCATAATGGGACATGGACTTGTAGAACACTTTTTATACATTCCAAGAATAATATTTACCTTCTGGATTGTCCTTGGCATAATATTTACAGCAATAAAAATAGAAAAAATAGAAAGAGAAAAAGAAAAAGAATTTACAGAAAAAAGCACAGAAACAATAGAAGAAAATAAAATAGAAAGAGAAGCTATAACAGAGTGATAAAATGAGTGGTATGAAAAAAATTCTAGTATCAGGATACTTTGGATTTGACAACTCTGGCGACGATGCAATATTAAAAGCCATGGTTGAAGATTTTAAAAAATTAAATAAAGAAATAAAAATGACAGCACTCTCAAAAAATCCTGAGAAGACAAAAAAAGTTTACGGCATAGATGCAGTAAATCGATTTTCATTACCCGAACTATTCTCAGCAATAAAAGATGCAGACCTTTTATTGTCGGGAGGAGGATCACTACTTCAGGATATAACATCGACGAGGAGCATTATCTATTATTTATCGGTGATAATAATAGCAAAAATTTTTAGAAAAAAAGTTTACGTATATGCCAATGGAATTGGACCAATTGACAAGAAATTAAATAGAATACTGACAAAAAAAGTATTAAACAAAGTAGACTACATCACATTGCGAGATAAATTATCCTATGAATTTGTAAAAGAACTAGGAGTAACAAATAAAAATGTAGAAGTTACAGCAGATCCAGTCTTCACCCTAAAAGCAGCAGATGAAGAAAGAGTTGACGAAATACTAAAAGCTGAAGACATAAAAATAACAGATAACACAATAGGATTTTGCATAAGAGATCACAAAAAAGACGAATCAATAAAAGAAAAATTTGCAAAAACCATAGATATCTTAATAGAAAGTGGCTACGATATATTACTAGTTCCCTTCCACACACCAAGGGACAATGTCTATTCTCGAGAAGTTGCAGAAAAATGTGTAAATAAAAACAAAGTCATGCTAATAGAAAACACCTATTCAGCAGGAGAACTCATGGGAATATTTAAAAGACTAAAACTCCTCGAAGCAATGAGGCTTCACTCCTTAATTTACGCAGCAAGCGTAAATCTTCCCATGGTGGGAATAATCTATGACCCAAAAGTCGAAGCCATGGTAAAGGAACTTGGAATTGGCGAATATGTAGATGTAGAAAACTTCACATCAGAAGAATTATTCAAAAAAACACTGCGTGCCTTGGACAACTTAGAAGAAAGGCGAGAAAAAATAATAGAAAACACTGAAAAAATGCGTAGAGAGTCAAAGAAAAATATAGAGATAGCACTAGATATAATAGATGAAAAATAAAATATAAGATTAAAAAGACGGCAATAGTCGTCTTTTTTATTGGAAAAAATAAGTTTTCTATAAATTTTATTTAAAGAAAAGCAAATAAAATAAAGGGAAAAATAAAATTAAACCTGACACTAGAGAAAAGTAAAAATGAGAAAAACTCTACAAAAACACAAGTATTCAAAAAAACTCATAGAACAAAAAATCACAATATGAAAAGATTAGCATTTAAGTCAACTATATATAATAATTCATAGAATATCAAACAAACATGCGTGAAAGGATTGTACATAAAAAGTGCAAAATTTCCGGGGGGGGGGGGGGTGAACTAGGAGAAAATGTTGAAATATTAAGAAAAATTAAAAAATTTACACTTGAATGATGCATTTTAATTTTATATAATATTATACATAATAATGCAGTCCTAAACTATGCAAAAAGTAGAATTGAAACTAACATAGTTGATAGTGTTCTGGACAATGGGAGGCGATAAGAGAAAATTAAGTTTTAAATCCAAAAAAATAGAAAGGAGAAAAAAATGGATAAAAAACAAATGACAAAAAGATATTTATCCCTATTCCTAGCATTACTAATGCTAATAGGAATAATGCCAATGAACATCTTTGCAGAAGTAAAAAAGGCTGATTGGAATATCGAGACTGTTAATAAAACAGCCACTTCAAAAGAATCATGGCCTTTATCTAAAAACAACAAATTAGTACGAGTATCTGAAATAGAGCCTAAGAGAACTCCGTCAATTAGTTATGTAGGAACCTATACCAACTCAGACGGAAGAGAGGTTATAAGACTATCCTATAATTTAAAGCAAACTTCAGTAAGTAGCGTTTGGAAGAATTTAGTTTTAAAATTCCCAAAGGAGTTTGTTGATGCTGTTGATTGGAAGTATTCCAAGACAGATTCAGGAACTACGCTAAAAACAGGTATGTATAAAGGACTTAACACTGGAGCTAGACACGACTATTACAGAAGTAACCAAGAAATACAACCCTTTAGTCAATTGGCAAATTCAGAATCTGTATTTGGTGCTGAAGGAATATATTATCAAAACTTAAATAATGCCGGAAATAATGCCGTGGCATATAAAACAGAAATTCCTATGGATTTTGTATTAAATGAAGGAAAGTCTATAAAAGATTTTAAAACTCAAATCCTTATACAAGCAAGACTTATGGATGATAAGTTTGAACAAGTGTATGCAAGAGCATCAGATAAAAACCCAATAGCTTCTTATAACGCATATACCTTTACTACTGTTATTCCGGTAGCAGGTACAGATTACAAAAAAGAATTAAACGACTTTTTTGTTAATAATACTACTCCCTTTGATGCTGCAACATCATATGTAACTTATGACTTGGATGCGGGCATTATTGATGTTATATACAAGCAGTCAAAAGCGATTACGAATTCTTCTTATGGTGGTCTTAGAGATCAAGAAAATCCTCTTGGATTTAGACAATCTGTAGAAGCATCATTTTTAAATATCTTAGATGATACAAGAGCTAACGGTATGGTTGCAGAAGTTACTATCCTTGATAATACTGATAAACCTTATGGAAACAATAATGGTACTGATCCGAGTCTTAATATATTTTTATCAAAAAATGATTTTACTGTAAAAGGTGATTTAGCTTTCCTTCAAATTGGAGCTAAAGAATGGAAATCAGATTGGGATTATGAATTCGGAATAAATACTAAGATTATTTCTCAGAATTTTTCAGATACAGTTTTAAATAGTACTCTATCACCTAATTCCGGTTTATCTACTCGTGTTAGATATTATGTAAAAACAGATGCTTTAAATAAGATCATTAAAGAGAATGGTTTAAAATCTTATGCATTTTATTCTGCAATTGTAAACCAAGATAGTTATGGAACGACTTGCTGGACTACTCAAGCTGATGAAGATATTTATCTAAGTGCAGGGCAAGAGGTTAACCTTAAATTTAACGACAATCAAGGATATAAGGTAGCATTAACATACTATGATCCTTACAAAGAAATTACAATTGGAAAAGATCAATATTCAATTAATTTTAGAGAAAATATTGAGGTACAAGGAGCAGCGACAGGCTCTAAAGCCTTCAAGGAATTTATTTGGACAGTACCAGTAGATATAAAAATTCCAAAGGGAGAAACAATTAGCTTGCGTGGAGTATATAATGGAGAACTCAATAAACCATTATCATCACAAACATTGACAATGGCTATTAATAATCGCAGTATAGAGTTTACAAACCCAGTTCTTGAACACAAACCAAGAGTATTAGATTGGTCACCTACATTAACGGGCGGGGCACTTGTTCAAACAATAATTAGACCACGTGTAGAAGAAGTTTTCACAGATTCAAAAGAAATTATTGGATATTCATACTATGACCGTGCAGAAATGGCATTTAGGATTCCTACAGTTTTTGACAATGAAAATAAATTGCTAAAACAAACAATATCGGCTTCAAATGTCGGAGAGGAAGTTATATTTGTTGAAAATGGTGAAAATGTAAAATATACTGGTTATAAATTTATGACATCAAACCCAAATATTGCAGGAGCGGAACAGTTAAAACAATATGAAGAATTCAAATTGCCTGAGAAGCTTGAAAAAGATATGCCAATTTCTATCAACAATAGATATATATTATCAGGATCTATTGAAGGAGAAGATGTAATTGAACAAGTTCAAGCAAAGGTTACATTTGATTTAAATGGACAAGAATCTAAAGTTGGCGGTTTTGACACAATTGAAAAGATTGCACCACTAAATATAAATTATAAATATGATCCTTCTACTGGAGAAGAAAATCCGGCTTATGTTCCAAGTGGATTTACAGGAGACAATGTAAAATTTGATGATCACCGAGGAGAAAAACTTGAAGGTGATGATTTAAAATTAAGACAAATGCCAACTAAGGAAGATATTAATGTTCCACAAGGAAAGAGAATTCTAGGTTGGACAACTAAAAAACTTACTGATATACCTGGTGGAAAGACAGCAGCTGAACAATTTAGAGAGCTAGATAAGACAATTAGAGATCTTAATGAGTGGAATAATGTAGATGCTGGTGAAAACTATATCTTTGACGAAAAATCTCCAATAGATAAGGAAAGAACAGTATATGCAGTATATGGAGAGGGAATAAATATTATTCTACACTCAAACAACACAGCTGACCCTAAAAATGAAACAATTGTTAGAATTCCAATTACAGTAGCAGATATTGATGCTACAAATAAGCTTATTGATGCTACAACTTCTCCAACTTTAATGAGTAAAAAGGGCGAATATGTAGCTAAACAAATTCCAAAAGTACCATATGCAAATACAAATGGAAAATTAGAAGGCGACTTTGAAGATTCTATGAAGACTTTTAATATGCCTAATTATTCTTTCATAGGATGGACTGCGGATAGATTTACAAATGATCCTGCGACATCAGTTCTTCGTGCTGGAAACAACAATGAAAGAATAGGTGAAATGGAACAAGGAATCGCAAAAGATAATGGTAAAACAGTAAGCATTTTAAAGAGAACAGAAGCATATTCTATTATTAAACAAAGTAAATTTAAGAGTGAAAGATCAATACCTAATGGTTTCTCAGTTTCCTTCGAAGGAAGCGATCAAAACTTTGCAAATCTTAAAGCAATGATTGAAGAGGGTAATGACATTCATCTATATGCAAATTATAGACCATTCTTTGATGTTGAAGTTGTTCATTCATTTAAGAATATTGATCCAAAACAGGATATAACAAAGGATCCAGTAGTAGTTGGAGAATATGTTGACAATGTAGACCAAGCTAAAAAACACGATGTAAAAGTAGGGCTTCTTTACAGAACAGCAGTTACTGACTATGGAACTCCAACAGTTCATGCTGATGCAAACTACTATCCTCTAAAGGGACAAGTAAAGCAATGGACTGTAAACGGACCTAACGAATTAAAATGGAAAGTACCTGGCTTTGATGAAGTAGGTAAGAGAAGATCTTATGTTTCAGCTATAGTAACAGATGAAGATGCATACAACAATTTTACAAAGGACAACTGGGGAGCTTTAGGGATCAAAACCTATGTAAGAGTAGACCAAGCTGATGGTACAGCTTTACGTGATGCAAATGCACCATTAAATATTCACAAAGATGCTGGAAATCCTTATGGAGATAAACTTGCAAAGGATCAATCTTACAACATCGGTGTAGATGCCTATACTTCAGCAACTTCAAGGAAGTCTATCACTAATGAAGTTGAAGGATTAAAAGAAGTAACAGGATATACTATCTACAACACTTCAACACCTGTAGATATTCCAAAACCAGTATTTAACCCTGTAAAAGATACAGACGTTAAATTCGAATTAAAATGGTCTGAATCTGAACAAAACGCAGATATAAAGAAGATAAAACTCAATATTCCAGGTACAGGTGAAGTAGTTCTAGAAAAACAACCTGATGGAACTTATACAAAAGATGGTATAACAGCATCAGTTCAAGACGGAAAATTAGTAGTAGGAGATGTAGATTTAAGCGGACAAGAAGGAAAAGAAATTGTAGCTTCTTATATAGTAGAAAAATCAGGACAAGAAATTGAAGGACCTACAGGTAGAATAGTAATTGAAGAACAAAAAACTTCAACACCTGTAGATACCATGAGACAAATTGAAAATGCTCCAGATGGTAAACCTCAAATTAAATTCTATGTTCCAAATCCTACTTTAAATAAGCCTACTAAGGGAACACAGTATATAGCTGAAGTATTTAATGGTAATAGCTGGGTTAAAGTTGGAGAATACGTTCAAGCTGAAGATAATGAAATTGGCACAGAAAAAGTTATTACTCTTGATGGCGTAAATAATGGAGATATAATCCGTATAACTACTATCCAACCGGGACAAATTCCGGCAGATTCGACATTAGTTGGAAACGTGCCATACACTCCTGAAGAAGGTCAAGAAAACAAAAAATATGTTAAACTTGACACAAAAGGACCTGAAACAAACTTTACAGCTAAAGATGAAGAATTCAGAAGATTTATTGACTTAACTGGAACTCTTGATGAAATTACACTTGATAGAAAGATTACTGTTGAAATTGGAACTGCAGGTGATCAAGGAACAGAAGGCAATGAAACTCATGAGTTTGAAATTAAAGTAGAACAAAATATAGTCGCTGACTATATCAATGAAGTTGTAAGAACTGCTGTTGAAAATGGCAATACTCCTCCAACTATGTGGATAATTGCAGAAGACCAATTTGGCAATAAATCTGTTAAAGAAGTAGCTTATACGCCAACTTATGTATGTCAAGTTGAGATACTAGGTGCAAGAGCAGGAAGAAAATTCGTAAGAGTATTTGGAAATATGGAAGATATTAATGTAGTATTGACAGTAACAGGAAGCGACGGACAAGAAAAAGCTACAGGAAGAGCAACTATTGCAAATACAAGCGATTCTGTTAAATTAACATTTGACAACAATTACAAACTTCAAAGTGGAGACATTGTAAAAGTATTTGGTTCAGTTGAAAAAGACGGAAAACTATATACTACAAACCCTTTACTATTAGATATTGAGTAAGACAAATATTAATTACATGGGGAGGATTTTCTCCTCCCTACAGGAGGTAAATATATGAAAAACAGCAAAAGATTACTTTCATTTTTGTTAGTCTTTCTAATGATGTTTTCAATTTTTGCGGATACTGCATATGCTTTAGGTAGCAGTGCACTTGAAGGAAAAACTGACGGACAATTAAAAGGAAGAGTTGAAGGTAATCAAGAAGTATTTGAATTTGATTCAAATATTATAAATACAAAGGAAAAAGCAAATTCTAGGCGAAGTAAGAGAAGCACTAATGAAGCACAATCTTCTGGATCAACTGCTTTTAGGTCAATGCCACAACCTATGAGAGCACCTCAAAGTGAATCTGATGACACGACAATTGAGCTAACAACAGTGGGCTTAGACAATCAAGCTTTTGACTGGTCAGTATTCCCTGACAAATCTTTTAAAATTACTGCAAGATGGAATACAAATGATGGAAAGACACATGTAAAAGAAAATTTTGCAACATTAACTGAAGATGGAACTACTACTTATAATGTAGGATGGCCTAAAGACGGTTCAATGACAGGTAGTGCATCAATAGTAGTTGATTTTAATAACAATGTTAAAATCATGGCAGTAGCATCAAGACCTACAAGTACGCAAGATGGAGCAGGTATTAAATTTAGCTTTAGAGTTATGCAACTACCTAATACAATTGCAGAAGTAAAGTATGTAGATCCCTATGGAAATCCATTAAATGAAGGTATGCCACAAGACTCAGATACTATGCCTAATGTTACAATAGATGAACTTCCAGACATTCAAGATATTAAACTTACAAATAAAAGTGAAACATTAAACTTTAGGGAATCTGAAGATTTTGATGAAGTTGAGGCAAATAAACTAGCAAATGGTCTAACATTTAAAGTTGATGGAAAGACAACTGGAGAAAAGGTAACAATAGATGGTAAGGATTATAAACTTGACATTTCCGCACCTAATGCAAAAGAACAAGGAACAATAAAACTTGCATATCAAGCTGATGTTTTAGTACCTCCAGTAGATCCAACACAAGCTGACAGCGGAACACCTGTACCTACACCTGAAGGATATGTAAGACTTACTTTTGATGCTAATGAAAATAAAGCCGATGGTGTAGAAGGTACTTTCACAAATGAAAGTCCTTACCAAGGCAAAGATAAATTATATATAGATGTTAAAAAAGGCCTTCAATATGACAATGAATCATTAACAAACGCTATAAAAGCATTAACAGTACAAGGTACAAAAGATCAAAAAGAATATACTCAAGATTTACAAAACCCATGGACACCAAAAGTTCCGACATCGGGAGCAGTAAGCGAAGCAACATATAATGCAAACTATAAATACTCCAT
>NZ_JBNPOJ010000017.1:0-37021 GCF_050315115.1 Peptoniphilus sp. SGI.035 | reverse complement strand
TAAATAAAGAGCAAGCAAACAAAACCATAAAATTTTCTTTACAAAGATTAGTTCATGTGATAAAATACATTGATGTAACCGCACAGAATAGGTTTTAAACTAGGGTGCCTATAATGGCGAGTCTTGTAATGAGGAGGTGCTACAATGTACGCAATTATTGAAACAGGCGGAAAACAATATGTTGTTGAAGCTGGTGACAAAATTAAAGTTGAAAAATTAGATGTAAAAGAAGGCGACACTGTTACTTTTGACAAAGTTCTTTTTGTATCTGGAGATGAACCTAAAATTGGTGCTCCTTTTGTTGATGGTGCAAAAGTTGAAGGTAAAGTATTAGCTCAAGGAAAAAACAAAAAAGTTATTGTTTATAAATACAAATCTAAGAAAAACGAAAGAAAGAAAAACGGACACCGTCAACCATACACTTTAGTTGAAATTTCAGGTATTAACTAATGACTAGTATAGACCTTTACAAAAAAGGCGATTATTACTATGGATTTAAGTCTTGTGGACACGCTGAGGGAGAATTTGATAAAATTGTTTGCTCTAGTATTTCAACTCTCACTCAAACTTTTTATTTTACACTTATAAATAAATTGGGGGTTAGTGAAAGTGAAATTGTGGACATACAAGGTGACGGATTGTTAAAAATAGAAATTTTAAATAGTAATGTTTTTAAAAGAAAAGATATTCAAACTTGTTTTGAATTTATGATAATGGGGATAGAGCTCATTGATGAAGCTTACCCAGAATATTTGACACTAAAGAATGTGGAGGTGTAAAATGATTAAATTTGATTTATTACTTTTTTCTTCAAAAAAGGGAGCAGGTTCTTCTAAGAACGGTCGTGATTCAAACTCAAAGAGACTTGGAGTTAAAAGAGGAGACGGTCAATTTGTATTAGCAGGAAATATTCTTGTTAGACAAAGAGGAACTAAAATTCATCCAGGCGAAAATGTTATGAGGGGTTCTGATGACACTCTATTTGCCACAGCTGATGGAATTGTAAGATTCACAACTAAGGGCAAAGGCGGAAAGAAATTTGCTAATGTTTATGAAGAAGAAAAAGTTGAATTAGCATAAAGATAAAGCAAGGGAAACCTTGCTTTTATTTTTTGCTTTATTTCTTTGTAAAATCTAAAATTTCACCAAGATTTTACATATTTAACATAAGGTTCAAGTTTTCACTACAATTCTGTGTTGATTCTATGATATAATTTTAAAAAATGCGAGGTAAAAATGTTTATAGATATAGCAAAAATAAAATTAAAAGCCGGAAAAGGTGGAGATGGTGCTGTCGCTTGGAGACGAGAAAAATATGAACCAGCTGGTGGACCTGCTGGTGGCGACGGTGGAAGAGGCGGAAATGTAATTGTAATGACGGACTCTGGACTTCACACCTTGATGGATTTTAGATATAAAAGAGAATACAAAGCCGAAAATGGACAAAACGGCATGAACAAATTAAAATTTGGAAGAGATGGCGAAGATATAATACTAAAAGTTCCCGTTGGCACTCTAATTAGAGATGCAAACACAAAGGGCGTCATTTACGATTTAAAGGAAAATAATATGTCTGTTACTGTATGTAAAGGCGGCAAAGGTGGACTGGGAAATGCGAGGTTTAAAACTTCAACAAGACAAGCACCAGCTTTTGCACAAGCTGGAAACACTGGAGAAGAGAGAGAAGTAATATTAGAATTAAAACTTCTAGCTGATGTAGGGCTTGTTGGGTTTCCTAATGTAGGAAAGTCAACACTTCTTTCCATAGTAACATCGGCAACTCCAAAGATTGCAAATTATCACTTCACCACACTTACTCCAAACCTTGGGGTTGTAAAAGTTGGAGAAGGGGAGTCCTTTGTAATTGCAGATATTCCTGGACTTATTGAAGGTGCATCAGAGGGGATTGGTCTCGGCGATGAATTTTTAAAACATGTTGAAAGAACTGGAATTTTAATTCACGTAATTGACATTTCTGGCTCAGAGTACAGAGATCCTGTTGAAGATTTCTACAAAATTAATGAAGAACTTGTAAAATATAATGAAAAACTTGGCGAAAAGAAACAAATTATTTTTGCAAACAAAATGGATATGCCAGGAGCCGAAGAAAATCTTAAGAAGTTAGAAGAAGAACTTGGCGAAAAATATGAAATTATTGCAGGTTCTTGTGCCACGACAAAAAATTTGGACAAATTAATGAAGCTAACATATAATAGTCTAAAAGAAGTTGATTACAACGATTACGAAACCTACGATGAAGAGTATGTTGAGGAAATTAAACGAGAAGAAGGAATAAAGGTATTTAAAGATAATGACGAATACTTTGTTGAAGGGCCTTATATTGACAAACTTCTTCGTTCAACAAATTTTGACGATTACGATTCACTTAAATATTTCCAAGAAAATCTTAGAAAGAATAAAGTAGTTGAAAAATTGGAAGAACTTGGCGCTGAAGATGGCTGTTCAGTATTTATCGGCGGTTACGAATTTGAGTTTTTTGAATAAAAATATATAGGAGATAGAATGTTAACAGGAAAACAAAGATCACACTTAAAGAGCCTTGCTCACAACATGGATCCACTTATCCAATTGGGAAAAGATGGCATAAATGAAGGATTTTTAAATCAAATAGATAAACTTTTAGAAGATCATGAAATTGTAAAAATAAAGGTTTTGCAAAATGCACCAGTTGAAGTTGATGAAATAGTTGACGAAATAATTGATGCAACGGGCGCTGAATTTGTACAAAAAATTGGCAAAAAACTTACAATTTATAGAGAGTCTAAGGAAAACAAAAAAATAGAATTATAATGAAAAAATACGGAATTTTTGGAGGAACCTTTAATCCCATTCACTATGGTCATTTAATGATTTGTGAATATTTAAAGGAAGAACTTAATTTGGATAAAGTTATTTTTATTCCAACTGGCAGTCCTCCACACAAGGATTTAGATGTATCAGCAAAAGATAGGTATGAGATGGTAAGACTTGCCATTTCATCTAATCCAAATTTTGAGATAAGTGATATAGAGACTAATCGCGTGAAATTATCTTACACAGTTGATACAGTTAAAGAACTGAAAAAAATTTATAAAGAAGAAAAATTATATTTTTTAATTGGTCTCGACACTTTATTTCAACTTAAAACTTGGAAAAAAATTGAAGAACTTTCCAAGGAAATTGAATTTGTAGTGGCACTTAGACCTAAATACATTGACATTGAAGAGATAAATAGAGAATTAAAATTTTTGCGAGAGAATTATGGCACAAAGGTGGAAATAATTCACACGCCCCTCTACGAAATTTCTTCCACTGAGCTTAGAGAAAGAATTAAAGATAAAAAATCTGTTAAATATTTAATTCCTGAAGAAGTAGTGAATTATATTAAGGAAAGCGGGTTTTACAAGGTTGAATTATAATTTTAAAAAATATGAATCAGAAATTCGCGAAAGAATTGGCGAAAAAAGATTTCTTCACACAATTAGAGTTAAAGATACATCAATGGAACTTGCAAAAATTCACGGAGTAGATGTGGAAAAAGCAGAAATTGCTGGATTTTTACATGATTGTGCAAAAATAAGGGATAAAGATTGTCTTATAAAGACAGCTAAAGAAAATAAACTTCTCATTACGAGAGAAATGCAAAAAGCTCCACAAATTATCCACTCACATCTTGGAGCATTGTTCGCAAGCAAATTTTATGGAATAGAAGACGAAGACATTTTAAATGCCATAGCCTATCATACTACTGGCAGAGTAAATATGTCTGATCTTGAAAAAATAATTTTTTTGGCGGATTATATTGAGCCAATGAGAAATTTTGACGGTGTGGAAAAAGCAAGGGAACTTTCAAAAAAAGATTTGAACGCAGCCATGTATTTCGCACTAAATAACACTCTAAGATTTTTAGTAGAAAGGGATAGTTACATTGTTCCAATGACTGTTCTTGCTAGAAATTTTTATAAGGAGATAGACACATGAAAAGTTTTTTTAAAGCCTTTTTCACAACTATAATTGTGATTTTAATATTGGCGCTTGCTGGCATTGCAGGTTATTTTTATTTCATTGGAAACGAAGATACCAACAAGGTAGATCAAGGGGGAGAAGACCTCCAATTTTTAATGCTTGGAGTAGATTCCTTGGATTCAAAAAAAGCAGATAACGCAAGATCTGACACCATTATGGTAGTAAATGTGGATGGAAAAAGCAAAAAAGTAAATATTATTTCTATACCTAGAGATACTTATACAAAAATCAAAGGATATAAAAAGACAAAGATTAACCACTCCTTCAAATACGGGGGGAGTAAGCTAACCCTTGACACAGTAAACAATCTTCTTGGCACAGATATAAAATATTATGTAACAGTGGATTATAGGTTCGTAGAAGATGTAGTAAATAAAATTGGAGGAGTTACAGTAGATGTTCCAATTGATATGAAATACGAAGATCCAACGGCTGATCCACCTCTAAAGATAGACATTAGAGAAGGGACGCAGACATTAAATGGACACGATGCAATAGGATTTTTAAGATTTAGAAAGGGCTACAAAGATGCCGACCTTGGAAGAGTAAAGGCACAGCAACAGTTTATGTCAGCGCTTTTGTCAAAAATGAAGGAGCCAAAGACATTAATTAAATCGCCACTACTTCTAGGCTCTTATGTAAATTATTCTGAGAATAATATTCCAGTAAAAAAATTAGTTAAAGTAGCAATAAATATGCGTGGCATAGGAACGGAAGATATCACGACAAATACACTTCCTGGCACGCCAAAATATATTGGAGGAGTATCTTACTTCATACCAAATGAAAATAAAACAAAGGTAATGCTTTTAGAAAATAATTTTAAATAGGAGGTAAAATGACAGTACAAGAAAAGTTAGATATTATTATTAAATCATGTGAATCAAAAAAGGGAATTGATACAAAAGTTTTAGATATAAGGGGAATGACTTCTATCGCAGATTATTTTGTAATCGTTAGCGGAAATTCATCAGCACAAGTAGATGCCCTAGCACGTGAAATTGACGAAAAACTATCTGAACAAGGGGAAGAACCAATTCACAGTGAAGGAAAAAACTCTAGTAGATGGATAATTTTAGATTTTAGTGATATAATAGTACATGTATTCCACAAGGATGAAAGAGAATATTATAATCTCGAAAGATTGTGGGAAGATAACGGAAACAAAGAAAACCATAACCATGAAAATGAGGAGGAATAACAATGGTTAAAATTCTACACACAGACAAAGCACCTGCAGCAGTAGGTCCTTATTCACAAGCTACAGAAGTAAATGGATTTATTTTTACATCAGGACAACTTCCACTAATTCCTGAAACAGGAGAACTTATCACTGACGACATTAAAAAAGCAACTGCAAGAAGTCTTGATAATATTAAAGCTATCCTAGAAGAAGCAGGATCAAGTATGGATAAAGTTGTAAAAGTAAATATATTCTTAGACGACGTAAACGATTTTGCAGCAGTAAATGAAGTATATTCGGAATATTTTTCTGAACATAAACCAGCAAGATCATGTGTTGAAGTAGCCAAACTTCCAAAAAATGGTCTTCTTGAAATCGAAGCAATAGCAGTAAAATAAACTTTAAATAGGCCCTTTGGGGTCTTTTTTAATATCACAAATTGCAAGAGAGAAGTATTTTTTACTTATACTTTTTATAGCATTAAGAATTTGATTGAGAAAAAGCTAGAAAGCTATAAAGTTTACTAAAAATTTAAGGTTAATATCTAATATACATATTTTTATAAATGAGTGAAAATTTCATGTATGTAATAAATCAAATAAATTTGATATTGTGAGATGAATTATGAAAAGTAAGCAAAAGAAAATATTTACAAATAAACTTAAATAAAGAAATTAAAAAAATTAATAAATAGTATATAAGTTAAATTAAATGCCCGGGAAGAGTTTTTAATTGAGGGATAAAATAATAAGAAAAGATTGTTAAAAATAGTTTGAAAACGATTTAAATTGGTGGTATACTATTTAAAACACATTTATATTATATTGTATTAAAGTGTGCACGATGCATATTGATTAAAATAAAATTTAGGTGAGAAAATGAAAATAAGTTTAAAAGTTAATGGTGAAATCTATAATTTTGATGTAGACGAAAAGAAAAGATTAATAGATTTACTTAGAAATGATTTAAGACTAACAGGAACTAAAGAAGGTTGTAGCGAGGGCGAGTGTGGAGCATGCACTGTATTAGTGGATTCGTTAGCGGTTACATCGTGCACGATGCTTGCAGCACAGTTGGATGGTAAAGAAGTTATAACCATTGAAGGATTAGAACACGATGGTCAGTTGGATATTTTGCAAAAAAAGTTCGTGGAATGTGGCGCTGTTCAATGTGGTTACTGTTCTCCGGGTTTTATTATGAGTGCAAAATCTTTGATGTTACATAATATAAACCCAACAACTTATGAGATAAAAAGATATATTGAGGGAAATCTTTGTAGATGTACTGGATTTATGAAAATTTTAGAAGCTATTGAAAAAGCTTGTAAAGAGGTGGAAAAATGATATTCGCACCAAAGGATTTAAGTGAACTTTGTTATATTTTAGAAAATAAGGGCGACAATTATTATATCCTTGCTGGAGGAACTGATTTAATAATAAAAATAAAGAATAAAAAAATTGTCAATTACAATATCATTGAAATTACAAAGATAAATGAATTAAAGGGATTTAAGGAAGATGATTCTAATTTTTATATAGGGCCTCTTATGACTATGACAGAAATTATTAATGAGAAAAGAATTAAAGAAAATCTCAGGTCTCTTTATAAAGCTGCTTATAAATTAGGTTCAAATCAAATTAGAAATCTTGCGACTATTGGTGGAAATGTTGCCAATGCATCTCAAAGTGCAGATTGTGTTTTGGCTCTTTTTGCATTAGATGCAAAAATTAAAATTTTAGATTCAATGGAAAATGAAAAGATTGTTTCTATTGAGGATTTCATTATTGGAAGAGAGAAAACAATTTTAAGTCAAAATGAAATTATTAAAGAAATAATAATACCTAAAAAGAAGGGATTAAATATTTTTAATAAAATTGGGTCTCGTACAGGAGTAACAATTTCTAAAATTAGTTGTGCTATGAATTTTATTTTAAATGAAGATGGAAAGAAAGATACTAGAATTTTTTTAGGTGCTGTTGGGGTTAAACCTGTTAGGGCACTTGATTTAGAAAAAGTTTTTGCTAATCACGATTTTAAAAATATAAACTTGGAAATTCTACAACAAATTGGATTTAATGAGATTGAGAAAGCTATTCCAGAAAGAAGTTCTAAGTATTATAAGAGAGTTGCTATACAAGGATTATTAGAGGATATGCTCGAGGAATTGATAAGTTATGAAAAATGATTTGAAATATGTGGGAAAAAGATTAATAAGAGATGATGCTTATGATCGCGTTCGAGGAATAACAAAATATGTAACAGACATAAAATATGATGATATGTTATACGGCAAATTAGTTTTAAGTGAAAAACCTCATGCAAATTTTAAGTTTGATTTTTCAAAGGCTCTAAAAACTAAGGGAATATATAAAATACTAACCTATAAAGATGTACCTCATAATAAATACAATTCCATGGAATGGTTTACTGGTATAAATGGTGTAAAAGATGAAATGATTTTAAACGACAGAGCTAGATTTGTGGGAGATAGAATAGCTTTAGTATTAGGAGATAGCATAGAAAGTGTAGAAGAAGCAATAAAAAAAGTTGTGGTTATCTACGAAGAACTTCCAGTAGTAGCAACTATTGATGATGCAATGGAAGATGTAAATATTATCACAGGTAATACAAATGTAGCTTATGAAAACACTAAATCATGTGGAGATGTTGAAAAAGCTTTTGAAGAAGCAGATTATATAGTAGAAGACGAGGGAAACACAAGTAGAACTCATCATTTGGCAATAGAAACACATTCTGCTATGGCCACTGTTGATGAATTTGGAAATTTAGTTGTATCTAGCGCAAGTCAAATAGTATTTGCTATACAGATGCACTTGAGCAGAATTTTGAATTTACCTTATAGTAAAATACGAGTTAAAAAAGCTAATATGGGAGGTTCTTTTGGTGGCAAACAACAACCTATGCTTGAGTTTATTGCAGGTTTTGTTGCCTATTCTGAAAAGAGACCAGTTCAAATTTATATGGACAGGGAACAAACTATAAAGGGAACAACTACTAGAAATCCAATGAGAATTCATATTAAAACTGCGGTGAATAAGGATGGAGAAATTTTAGGTAGAAAAATTGACACTCTTGTTGCTGGAGGAGCTTATGCTACAAATGCTTCTAGCATTGTAAATGCATATGCAAAAAAACTTTTTAGATTATATAAAATTTACAATCAAGAAGTTAAGGGTACTGCATATTATACTAATACTTTACCAGGTGGAGCTTTTAGGTCCTACGGAGGATCACAGGCTCATGCAATTTCAGAGATTAACATGGACAATGTTGCTAGAAAAATAGGGATGGATCCATGTGAACTTAGACTTAAAAATTTAGTAGATCCATACTGTGAGGATCCAGTAGGAGGGCCTAATATTGGTGACGCTGGTATTAAAAGATGTGTAATTGCAGGTATGGAAAAAATAAATTGGAAGTACAATTATGAAAACTTAAAAAACAAAAACACAGATAGATATGCCTATGGCATTGGAATGGCTTGTGCATCTCATGGCAATGGTTATCTTGGAGCTTTTCCCGATTTTATAAATGTAGAGATGGTTTTAAATGCCGATGGAAATGTTTTGTGTAAAATAGCTGCTCATGAACAAGGCTGTGGAACTTTACAAACATTAAAACAAGTTGCGGCAGAAGCTCTTAACTTAAATCCTAAAAATATATTTATAACTGAAGCGGATACTTTCATTACACCATACGATGCTGCGGGAACTCAAGCTAGTAGAGTGAGTTTTGTAGCAGGAGGGGCTTTGAAAGAAGCTTCTGAAAAATTAATTGATTTGTTATTTGACACTTTAAATAAAGTTAAAAACATAAAAATTGAAGATATGTATGTTGAAAATGGATTTGTAAAAATAAAAAATAGCGATGAAAAATTTAGCTATGGAGAAATTTCACAGATTAGAGAAAAAAATTTATGCGATCATACTTCAGTATATGTAAAACACATACCAAAGGGAAATCCTGCAGTATTTGCAGCAGATTTTGCTCAAGTTAGAGTTGATAAAAAAACAGGATTTGTTAAAGTTGAAAGATTAGTTTGCGTTCACGATATTGGAAAAGCGATTAATCCAGCACTTGTAGAAGGGCAAATAGAAGGTGGGGCAGAATTTGGAATAGGGATGGCTCTATCAGAAGATATTGAAATAGATAATAAAGGTTATTTTAAAAACTCGACATTATCAAAATATCATGTCATTAATGTATGGGATATGCCAGAGGTAGAAGTAGTTTTGGTGGAAACACATGATAAAACAGCACCTTATGGAATTAAAAGTGTAGGAGAAATATCAGCTGTTGCACCTGCACCGGCAATAATAAATGCAATTAATCATGCTTTGGGAACTAATATAACTAATTATCCGGCAACTCCAGAAAAAATTATAGAAGCATTAAGTGAAAAAAATTAAGAGAGGTGAAAAAATGGAAAAACTTATTTTAAAGGGAGAAGCATTGTCCTTGGAAGAAATATATCAAGTTGCATATGAAAATAGGCTAGTAGATATATCTGAAGAAGCAAAGGAAAGAGTTAAAAAAGCTAGACAAATTTTGTTTGACATGGCTGCAGAGGGAAAACCAGTTTACGGCTTAAATAGAGGTGTGGGCTGGAATAAAGACAAAGAATTTGATGAGGATTTTTTTGAGCAGTATAATAAAAATCTTTTAAATTCACATTGTTTGGGAGTTGGTCCCTATCATACAGATGAACAAGTAAGAACTATTTTATTGATAAGACTTAATAAGGCTTTGATCGGTTGTACGGGATTAAGCTTAGATTTGCTTGAACATTATAAGAAGTTTTTAAATTATAGAATTCATCCAAGGATTCCAATGCGTTCTTCTATTGGAGAAGCAGATATTACAACTTTATCTCATATTGGACTAGCTTTTATTGGAGAAGAAGATGTTAGTTTCAATGGTAAAATTATTAATTCAAAACTTGCTATGGAACGAATAGGTTTAAAACCTGCAAAATTAGGACCAAAAGATGGATTAAGTATTGTTTCTTCAAATGCACAGGGCGAGGCAATGGCTGCCACTATAATAAAAGAAGTAAGAGAACTTGTAAAAATGACAAATTTAATTTTTTGCATGAGTTTAGAAGGATTAAATGGAGTTACGGAGCAGCTTCGTGAAGATGTAAATGCACTTAGAGGTTTTAAAGGTCAGATTGAATCTGCAAAAATGTGCAGAAAGTTTTTAGAGGGAAGTTATCTCTATGATTATGATGAAAATAGGGCACTTCAAGATCCTTTATGTTTTAGATGTGCACATGCTATAAACGGTTCAATATATGATGTTTTGGATTATGTCGAAAAGCAATTGCTAATTGCCATGAATTCCACTGATGACAATCCATGTATAGTATTAGAAGAAGGTTCTTCTTTTGTAAGTTCAAATTTTGAAGTAACATCTCTTGCTGTTGGGGTTGAAATGATAGCAACTGCATTAAGTCACCTATCAAAGACTTCATGTTATAGAATGATAAAACTTGCAGACCCAAGTTTTACAGGTCTTACAAGATTTTTAACTCCTAAAGAAGTAACAACGATTGCTTTTGGTACTATTCAAAAAACTTATACTATGTTAGATACTCAAAACAGAGGGCTTGCTAATCCATCTTCAATGGATTTTTACGCACTAGCTGGCGGAATTGAAGATCACGCATCAAATTTACCATTGGCATGTTACAAAATAATGCAAGTGCTTGATAATATTTATTACATATTGGGAATAGAGGCAATACACGCTTGTCAAGCAATAGATTTGAGAGGGGATATTAAGCTTGGCAAGGGTACTAAAAAAGCTTACGAAATTTTTAGAAGGTATGTTAAATACTATGATAAAGATAGAAATATATCTAAAGATATTAAAAAAGCCTATGATTGTATTAAATCAAAAGAATTATTAAATATATGAGGTAAAATATGGAAAATAAAAATTTAAACAAAAAAGAGATAAGATGGCAAGTATTTATACCAGGGTTCATACTTATATTGTCGGCTGCAATAATTGGTCTTGTAAACAACAAAGCATTGTCTACAATATCAAATAAAATTTTTACTTGGTCCTTAGATAATTTTGGATGGTTATATCAAATTTTAACAATATTCGTACTTATTCTAACTTTTGTAATATTGTTTTCTAAAGTTGGAAAAATTAGATTGGGTGGAGCTGATGCAAAACCAAAGTACTCCTTTAAAACTTGGTTTGCAATGACATTAACTGGTGGGGTTGCTACGGGTATAGTAACTTGGGGAGTTAACGAACCCTTAATTTATTATGGAAATATATGGGGAGAATTAGACAAATTAAATATACGTCCCTTTTCTGAAGAAGCATTGAGATTTGCTATGGGAAGGTGTTTTTACAACTGGACTTTTGCACCTTATGCTATTTATGCACTTATTGGCGTATTAACTGCTTATATGTATTTTAACAAGAAACAACAATTGTCAGTTACAGCTACTCTTACGCCTTTGTTTGGAGAAAAAATAAAGACTTCAAAAGCTTCAACAGTAATTGATGTTTTATCAATGCTTGGTGTAGCTTTAGGTTTGTCCTCTGGATTCACTGTATGTTTAGTTCTTTTAACAACGGGACTAAAATCAGGATATGGAATTGAACCAACGATGCCATTATTTATAGGTATTGGAGTTTTAATAGTAATTTTATTTTGTATGTCCTCATATGCAGGATTAAGTAAAGGATTGGCAAAAGTTGGAAACTTAAATGCTTATTTTTACTATGGATTGTTGATTTTCTTATTTATAGTTGGACCAACTTTATTCATTTTAAGAAACTCAACAGCAGGTATGGCTGAATGGTTAAATAATTTTTGGAAATGGGGATTAGACCCAATAGACATTGGTGGAGAACCTCTCGTTAGATCATGGACATTATTTGACTTTGCAGTTTGGATTGCTTATGCACCAGTAACAGGAATATTTTTAGCACAAATTTCTTATGGTAGAACAATTAGAGAATTTTTGACAATAAACTTATTATTACCAGCAATTTTTGGAATAATTTGGTTTGGAGTTTGGGGCAACAACGCTTTATTTATGCAAATGAATGGTAAACTCGACCTAGTTAGTGCTATTGCAAATACTAATGCAACAATGGCATTGTTTGAATTTATAAAAAGTTTGCCACTATCATTTATAATAATACCTATAAACTTATTTGTAATATTGATGTCCTTTGTTACAGCTGCAGATGCAACTTCAACATCTATTGCATCAATGTGTATGAAAAATATTCCTATAGGTTCTGAAGCTCCAGGACTTATGAAAATAATCTGGGGTTGTACAATAGCTTGTATAGCTATAATAATGGCTGCATTTGGCGGCGGAGAGCAAGGGGTTCAAGGAGTTAAAGATTTAGCGGCAGCGGGAGGCTTTGTAGTATTATTTATCTTTATTCTACAAGTAATTTCTGCAATTAAAACTTTCTTCTTTGATGATATAATAGAATAGAATGAAAATATAACTTTAAATGCTTAACGGTGTTTAAAGTTATATTGAATTTATAGTGTTTGAAGAATTTAAGGAGTATTTTAATGAAAATAAGTAGAATGAGCATTCGAGAACAAGTTTTTGATTTGATAAAAGAAAAGATTTTAACTAAGGAATATAAATTAGGCCAAGATGTCAATATATCTGAACTAACTAGAGAATTTTCTGTAAGCAATACTCCTATTAGAGAAGCATTATCATCTTTATACTCATTAGGACTCATTGAAATAAAAGAAAACAATAAGTATAAAGTAATTTCATTATCTGAAAAAGAAATAATTGATCTTAATAACACGATTTTAATATTACTTTTAGGTGCGTTAAATATTATTTTAGAAAACAATCAAGAAAAATATTTGGAACAACTGCTGGAAAAAGCATTTGAAGCAAATAAGGAACAACATGATAACAACAATAAATTTGATTACAAATATATACGGACATCAATAAACTTTGACAGACAATTTGTCGTTGCTACAAATAATAAATATTTAATAAGAGAATTTGACGACTTATCTGATTTATTAATACTAACGTCTTCATATAATAAGAAAGTATTTAAAGATAAACATTTCGAAGATCACAAACTTATGCTAGAGTATACTAAAAAAAATGACATGTCAGAAGTAAAAAAATTATTAAAAAATCATTTTAATAAGGGAGTAATTGACATGAATTATAGTGAGTAATAGAAATATTTTTGAAGGGATGATAATTTGATAGATATTATAAAAGATGCTATAAACTTGTGTAGAAAAAAAGAACCCTTTGTAATGGCATCTATAATTTTTAAGCATGGTTCTGCTCCAAGAGAAGTTGGAGCAACTATGTTAATAACTGAAAAGGGATATTACTCAGGCACTATTGGTGGCGGAGAACAGGAATTTCAAGCTATAAATCATGCAAAAAATTTAATTTCTACAAAAAAATGTGATCAACAATTTTATGAAGTTTCTAAAGAGGTTGCTGCTGAGAATGGAATGGTATGTGGCGGACAGACTAGAGTTCATTTTCAATATATAGACATAGAAAATTACAAAAATGAGGAATATTTTGAGAAACTTATATCAGAAGTAGAGGATCATAATGTTTATCTTGTATATGATATTTCAAAGGAAGATTCTAATTTTGGAATTTCAATTGAAATCGATGGAGAATTATTTCCATTTACAGGGGAAGAAAATCCAGAGAGAAATTTATTTAAGATAAAAATAAAAAGACCTATGAGGGTTTTTATTTTTGGAGGAGGACATATATCTAAAGCCACTGTCAAAGTGCTTGATTTTTTAGGGTTGAATATAAGTGTAGTTGATGATAGAGAAGACTTTATAAGTCAAAAAGAGTTTGACAAAATTAAAAGGATAGTAATAGATTTTGATAAACTTGATTCTATTGATATTGAAAAAAGTGACTATGTATTGATTATGACTAGAGGGCATAAATACGATATTAAAGTTTTGGAAAGTGTATTAAAGAAGGAACCTTATTATATTGGCGTTGTAGGAAATAAAATAAAAGCTAAAAAGTATAGAGAACATTTTTTAGGCGGGGACTTAGAAGGTGAATATAAAAAGAAAGTTCGCTTGCCAGTGGGGATGAAAATTTCAGCTCTAACACCAGAGGAAATTGCAATAAGCATAGCTGGTGAAGTTATAGAAAGTTATAGGACAAATGTATGAATGATAAAATAAAAAATTATGAAGTTAATGCTATTATTTTAGCTAGCGGATATTCAAAGAGATTTAAAGAAAATAAGTTAAAGGCTGAAATAGCAGAGAAAAAAATTTACTCCTATGTTTTAGATTTAATTGAGTCAATTCCATTTAAGGATAAAATTGTTATAACTAATGATTCTGAGATTATAGAATACGCAGTTAAAAAGGGAATTAATTATGAAAAAAATCCAAATGCAAATTTGGGAAAAAGCGAATCTATAAAGTTAGGAATTGAAAATTCAAAAATCGACTCAAAGGGCTATATGTTTTTTATGGCGGATCAACCTTTTTTAAAAGAAAAATCAGTAATTAAATTATTAAATGAATTTGAAAATAATCTTGATAAAATTATTTTTCCTAAATTCGCTGGCAAAAAGGGATCTCCTGTTATAATCCCAATCTCATTAAAAGAAAAACTTTTGGAATTAAAGGGCGATGAGGGCGGTTCTATATTTATTACAGAAAAAAACTCAATTTCTGTTGAAATGGAAAGTGAAATAGAAGGTAAGGATATTGATAGTTTAGAAGATTATAATAGTCTTTTAAATTATTTTAATAGGAAAAATTAAAAAGAAATAAATAAAATATAAAAGTGTATTTTAACATATTATAGGAGAAGGTTTATAGGGATGAAAGAAGTTCCAGTAGAAAAATCAGTTGGCATGGTACTTGGTCACGATATAACAGAAATTATAAAAGATAAATTTAAAGGACCAAGGTTTAAAAAGGGACATATTATTAAAGAAGAAGATATTCCAATCTTAAAAAAAATTGGGAAAAAAAACATATATATTTTTGAATTAGAAGAAGGCATGATCCACGAAGATCAAGCAGCTGAATATTTAAGAGATATGTGCATGGGGGAAAATATGTATGCCAAAGGTCCTAGTGAAGGCAAATTTGATGTGTTTTCAGAACTTGATGGATTATTAAAGGTTGATATTGAAAGACTATTAAAAATTAATATAAATCCTCAAATGATGGTAGCGAGTAGGCATAATAATATGCCGGTAAAAGAAGATGACAAAATTTTTGGAACTCGAATTATACCCTTAGTAATTGAAAAAGAAAAAATGGAGTCTAAAAAGGCAGAGATTGGCAAGGAACCGATTTTTAATATTTTGCCTTTTATACATCAAAAAGTTGGACTCATAACTACTGGTTCAGAAATTTTTTCGGGCTTAATAAAGGATACTTTTAGTCCAGTGGTAAAAGAAAAAGTAAAAAAATACAATTTAGAAGTTACAGAGCATGTTTTAGTTTCAGACGATAGTGACGACATTGAAAGGGAAATAAAAAAGATGCTTGATAAAGATGTAGATATTATTATTTTGACTGGTGGAATGAGCGTCGATCCCGATGATAAAACTCCAAAAGCTATTACAAATGTAAGTAAAAATCTAATTACTTATGGGGCACCAGTGCTTCCGGGTGCAATGTTTTGTTTAGGATATTCAGATGAAGGAAAACCTATTATGGGTTTGCCAGGTTGTGTAATGTATGAAAGGTCAACTATTTTTGATCTTATTCTACCAAGGATAGCTGCAAAAGATTTAGTTAAAGCCGAAGAAATTGCAAGGCTGGGACATGGCGGACTTTGTCTACAATGCAGAACTTGCACATATCCAGAATGTTCTTTTGGAAAGGGAGTTTAAAATGGATTTAAGTCATTTTGATAAAGACGGCAGGGCAAGAATGGTGGAGATTTCTGAAAAAGATATTACTAAAAGAATTGCAGTTGCTAAAGGTAGGATTTACACATCTAAAGAAGTTATAAAAAAGATAGAGGAAGGAACTGTTAGCAAGGGCAATGTTTTAGCTGTGGCAAGAGTTGCTGGCATAATGGCTAGTAAAAGGACATCAGATTTAATTCCTATGTGCCACACTCTTATGCTAACTGGTTCTGACATAGATTTTATTATTAATAGAGAAGAATCCTATGTTGAGTCAGAGGTTTCTGTTAGAACAGTAGGTAAGACTGGAGTAGAGATGGAAGCTTTGACAGCTTGCTCAGTTTCACTTCTTACAATTTATGATATGTGTAAGGCAATAGATAAAAATATGGAAATTTCTAATATTAGACTTATTCATAAATCGGGAGGAAAGTCAGGCGATTTTTATAGGAGTTTATAAATGAGAGATAGGTTTGGAAGGGAAATTGATTATATTAGAATATCTTTAACAGATAGATGCAATTTGAGATGTAAGTATTGTATGCCTGAAGAAGGCGTAAAACTACTTAATCATAAAGATATTTTAAGTTATGAGGAAATTTTAATCTTGTCCAAAATATTTATATCGCTAGGAATTAAAAATTTTAAATTAACAGGCGGAGAGCCATTAGTAAGACGAGATGTTTGTAATTTGGTAAAAGAGCTAAAAAAATTAGAAGGCATTGGGGAAGTTACAATAACAACAAATGGCGTTTTACTTGAAGAATATGGGAAAAATCTTATTGACTCGGGAATTGATAGAATTAATGTTAGTTTAGACAGTTTAAATCCAATTAAATACGAAGAAATCACAGGAAGAAATTTTCTCAATAAAGTTCTTGGGGGAATTAAAGTCCTTTTAGCAGAAAATTTTGAAAGATTAAAAATTAATACAGTTCCCATGAAACCTTTAGATAGAGAAGATATAGAAAATTTAATTTATTTAGGGAAGGCTAATCCAATTGATATTAGGTTTATAAAAATTATGCCCATGGGAATTGCAAATTCAGAATTAGGGTATAGCAAAAAAGAATTGCTACAAATAATTGAAAGTATTTTAGGAAAATCTAGTCCTATTGGTGAAAAAAAGGGAAATGGACCGGCTGAATACTATTCTTTTCAAAATTATAGATCTAATATAGGCTTTATAGATGCTATTGATAATAAGTTTTGCAGTGAATGCAATAGAATTAGATTATCGGCAACGGGATTTATAAAACTTTGCCTTTATTATGATTTGGGAGAGAACATTAGGTCCTATATTTATACTTTAAGTGAAAATGAGCTAAGAGAAAAAATTAAAGATATTATTTATAATAAACCTCTTATGCATCATATGAATGAAAGTTTAATTCAACGTGATAAAAAAAATATGAATCAAATAGGAGGGTAAAATGCCAAAAATCTGTGCTTTATGTATAAGTGAAAAAAAGGGTACACAAAAATACGCAAAAGAGTCCGTAGAAGTTGTAAAGGGATTTGGACTTTTAAATGACGCACATGCTGGAAATTGGCACAGGCAAGTTTCACTTTTGTCGAAGGAATCTGTTGAAGAATTTGAGAAAACAAAAGAAGGAATAAAAATTCCTGAAGGGGCATTTGGCGAAAATATTTTAATTAAAGGATTAGATTTTGATAAAATAAAAGTCGACACTGTAATAGTTTCAGGAGATGTTAGACTGCAAGTTACACAGATTGGAAAAGAATGTCATAAGGGATGTAGCATAAGAAATAGCGTTGGAGATTGTATTATGCCAAGAGAAGGCGTTTTTGCAAGAGTTTTGCATGGAGGAGTCCTCAAAAAGGGAGATGATATTTCTGTTGAATTTTATACGCCCTATAAATTAGGAATTATTACAGTTTCTGATAAGGGTTCGAGAGGAGAAAGAGTTGACGAATCGGGAGACGAAATCGAAAGAATTTTTTCTGAAAAGGGATTTAAAATTTCAGCTAGAACAATAATCCCAGATGATAGAGAAATTATTTCTGAAACTATAAAAAACTTTACAGATAAATTAAAATTAAATTTAGTTCTAACTACTGGTGGAACAGGTTTTTCGCCAAGAGATAATACGCCAGAAGCGACATTAGATGTTTTAGAAAAAAATGTACCTGGAATTGCTGAAAATATGAGACTATATAGTAGTAAATTTACAGACAAAGCAATGCTGTCAAGAGCAGTTTCTGGAATTAGGAAAGGGTCGCTTATTATAAATTTACCCGGTTCATTAAAAGCTGTTAGAGAAAATATTAAAGCTTTTGAAGGTCCGCTAATTCACGGTTTAGATATATTAAATGAAAATGTAAAAGATTGTGGAGGGAAATAAAATGAAAAAAATATTTTTTATTGTATTGATTGCTACAATGGCATTAGGTTTAGTTGCTTGTGGAAAAGATGAAAAAGAAAGTTCAGACAAAAAAGATGAAAGTGGCGAACTATATATATCAGCAGCTGCTTCATTACAAGATGCATTAAATGAAATTACTGAAAACTTTAACAAGGATAATAAAGTAGATTTTAAACTTAATTACGGTGGTTCAGGAGCATTACAAACTCAAATAGAAGAAGGAGCAAATGCAGATATATTTATGTCTGCATCTTCAAAACAAATGGACGCACTAATTAAAGGAGGCTTTATTGACGAAAATGAAAAAGTGAATTTATTATTAAATGATGTAGTTTTAATTACTCCTAAAGAAAATAAAAGCCAAGTGAAATCAATTGATGATTTAGCAACAGATAAGGTAAAACTAGTTGCTCTTGGAGATCCACAAAGTGTTCCAGTAGGTCAATATTCACAAGAAATTTTAAGCTTTTATAAAATAGCAGACAAAGTTAACTCAAAAACATCTTATGCAAGTGATGTTAGACAAGTCTTAAATTGGGTTTCCACTGGTGAAGCTGATGCAGGATTTGTATATAAGACAGATGCCATGCTAAAAGATGCAAATGTAGAAATAGTTGAATCAGCACCAAAGGATTCACACAAACAAGTTATTTATCCTGTGGCACCTTTAAAGGAATCTAAAAACAAAGAGCTTGCTGAAAAATTTATCCAATATTTAAAATCTGAAGAAGCAATGAAGATTTTTGAAAAGTATGGATTTGGCAAAGTTGAAGCATGAGCCCCTTATTAATTTCACTTTTAACAGCTTTACTGGCTAGTGTTATAAATTTTTTCTTGGGGATTGGTTTAGCTTATCTAGTTATGAATATGAAAAGGGGAAGCTCCTTAGTAGATGGATTTCTAACTCTTTCTATGGTTCTTCCGCCAACTGTTGTTGGATTTTTTCTGTTAATAATATTTGGAAAGAATTCTATAATAGGAAGGGCCTTAGGAAGTATAGGAATTAGCATTATTTTTACTCCAACAGCAGCAGTTATCTCTGCCATAGTTGTCAGTCTTCCAATAATGTATAGGACGAGTTTAGGAGCTTTTGAACAAGTTAATGAAGATATACTATTTGCAGCTAAGACCCTTGGAATTTCAAAAATGAAAATTTTTTGGAAAATTTTATTACCACTTTCAGTGCCAGGTGTGCTTTCTGGTTTAATACTTACCTTTGCCAGAGCACTTGGTGAATTTGGTGCGACAATAATGATAGCGGGCAATATACCTGGAAAGACACAAACAATGTCCACAGCTATATATTCTGCAGTACAGGCAGGCAATAGATTGCTAGCTTTCAAATGGTCAATAACCATTGTAATTATATCCTTTAGTTCAATGATACTTGCAAATTCATTGTCGCAGAAACTTTTTAGAGAAAATTAGTATGATAGAAATAAACATAAAAAAACAAATTGGAAATTTTAATTTAGATGTTAATGTAAAGAGCCAAAATAAAATTTTAGGGATTTTAGGCGAATCGGGCTCTGGGAAAACTATGATTTTAAAGTGTATTGCAGGTCTTATAGATCCAGATGAGGGCTATATAAAATTTAATACAAAGTATTATGACTCTTCAAAATCCTTTTCTATGAAAACAGAAAATAGAAAAGTAGGCTATATGTTTCAATCTTATGCCTTATTTCCAAATATGACGGCGGAAAAAAATATTTATTTTGTTTGCCAAGACAAGAAAAAGACAAAGGAATTATTAAAAAAAGTTGGATTATATGAAAAAAAAGATTTATTTCCAAAAAAATTGTCTGGAGGTCAAAAACAAAGACTTGCTATGGCGAGAATGTTATCAATAAATCCAGAAGTTATTCTTTTAGATGAATCATTTTCAGCATTAGATTCTGTCTTGAGAGATGAAATGGAAAAATTCATCAAAGACTTGATTACTAATTATGATATACCCACTATTTTAGTTTCACATAATAAAGAAGAAGTTTATAGATTTAGCGAAGATGCTTTAGTAATAAAAAATGGACATATAGAGGATTTTGGAAGTAAAGAAGAAGTATTTTTCAATCCTAAAAATAAATATTCAGCTAAACTTGTGGGCTTTGATATTTTTTTAAGTCAAGATGAAAGGAAAGATTTTGAATTTAAAGAGAAGCCAGGTACAAATGTTGCCATTAAGTCAAAAAATTTAAAGATAAAGGATGGCAGTAATTTTATCATCGAATCTAAAGAAGATGACTTAGAAGGATATTTTTATAATGTTAAAAACAAAAACACAGAAAAAATCTTTAGAATAAAGTCAAATTTAGATTTAAAGATAGGGGCGGAAATAAATATTGAAGTTATTAATTTTGTTAATATTCACTTGTAAATTTTCTAGTTTTAACAGAAATTTAAAAAATTAATATTATCAATTCTCTAATATTCTTGAAAAAACAATTTATAAATAATATACTAAAACTGCATAAACTAGAATAATTATAGGTGGGTTTTATAATAAAAATGAAAGAAATAAATGTAAATGACATTGATAATATCGAAGATGCTTACATCATTGATGTCAGAGAAGATGTAGAATTAAAGGAAACTGGAACTATTAAGGGTGCTATACATATTCCAATGATGATGGTACCAAATAATTTAAATAAAATTCCAAAGGATAGAGAGATTTATATTTTATGCAGAAGCGGCAGAAGGTCTTACGAAGTAGCAAGCTATCTTTGTGAACTTGGATATGACGCTGTTAATTTAGCTGGCGGCATTTTAGAATATAAAAATGAATTAATAAAATAAATATTTAAAGATAGAAAAATTATTTTATTTAATTTGATTATTTCAAGCTTTTTTATTATTTATGTGTTATAATACTTAAAGAAAGAACTTGAGGACCGAGTGAATCTCGGTCTTTTTTTGTTCAAAAAAAGAATTAGGAGAATATATTGAGATTTAACGAATTAAAATTATCTAGTGAAGTTTTACAGTCAATTGAGGAAATGGGTTTTGAAAATCCATCGGAAGTACAGGAAAATACAATTCCAGAAATATTAGAAGGTCATGACCTTCTTGCACAAGCACAAACTGGAACAGGTAAAACAGCTTCCTTCGGTATTCCAATGATTGAAAAAATCGAAGATAATAATTATGAAAGTTTGCAAGCTCTTGTCTTAGTTCCTACTAGGGAATTAGCTAGACAAGTTTCTAATGAATTGCAAAAACTTTCAAAAAACAAAAAATTTATAAAAGTCGTAGCTATTTATGGTGGTGCCGATATGGGTAAACAACTTAAAGAGCTAAAGAGGGGTGCAAGTATTGTCGTTGGTACTCCTGGAAGAATTATGGATCACATGAAAAGAAAAACTATTAAACTAGATGATTTGAAATTCTTAACACTTGATGAAGCAGATGAAATGTTCGATATGGGTTTTAGAGATGATATGAAGACTATTATCGAAAAGACAAATAGGAACAGACAAACTTTATTTTTCTCGGCAACTTTTGACAATAACATTAAGGAGTTTTCTAAACTATATCAGAAAAATCCCAAAAGAGTTATCATTGAAAAGAAAGAATTGACTGCAGAAAAAATTAAACAATATTATTTAGAATTAAACAGAAATATGAAAACTGAAATTTTAAATAGGTTGATTTTAATTAACAAACCAAAAAAAGCAATTATTTTCTGTAACACAAAGAGAATGGTTGAAAATCTTGAAGGGGAAATTGCACAAAGGGGATACAAAGTTGATTCTCTTCACGGCGATATGCGTCAATCTTCAAGAGATAATGTCATGAAAAAATTTAGAAATAACTCAATTGACATTCTTATCGCAACAGATGTTGCTGCACGTGGTCTTGACGTTTCTGACATTGACATAGTTTTCAACTATGACCTTCCACAACAAGCAGAGTATTATGTCCATAGAATTGGTCGTACAGCAAGAGCCGGCAAAAAGGGCGTTTCCTTTACTTTTATCACTAACAAAGATTACTCCAAGTTTAGAGAAATCGAAAAGTATGCAAATATCAAAATGGAAAAGATGGAACTACCTACTAAGTATGATGTTGAAAAAGAAAATATGGAAAACTTATTTAACAAAGTTAATAACAATATTTTAAAAGCTAAAGACAATGTAGATTACACAGAAGTTTTAAATAAACTTTTATCAGAAGGTTACAGTCTTTACGACATAAGCGCATCGCTTTTAAAAATGGTGAACGAGTCCTCAAGAAGCAAAAAAATTACTGAACTTGATAAAGTTGATTTTGGCAAAAAATTTGAAATGAATAAGTCCAATAAATCAGAAAACTCTAATAGAAAAAGCAGAGATAAAAATAATGGCAAAATTAAAAAAATAAAGGGACCAAAAATTTTTATAAACAAAGGCAAGAGAGATGGCATTGATTCTCGAGAAATTATTAGGCTTTTAGGCAAGCATACAAATGTAACTCCAAGTGAAATTGGAAAAATTAATATAATGCAAAACTTTACTTTTGTAGAGATTCCAAAAAATATGATTAAAGATGCAATAAGGGATTTAGACGGCAAAAAAGTCAAAGGCAAATCACTTAAAGCTGAATATTCAGAAAAATAATTAAAAAAATTTACAAAAACTCCTCATGTGAAAAAATCACATAGAGGAGTTTTTGTTTGCACTAAGTATTATTTTTTAATTAAAAAAATAAAGAAAATTAAAAAATTACTTGACAACGTTTACTCTATAATATATATTATAAGCAAGTAATTCGTATATACATTTTAAATACGTAAATACGAACTAAAAAGCAAGATAGTTTTAAAATTAAAAAGTGACTGAATTATAAGGAGGTCAAAAATGCCTAGTAGATTTGTATTGAACCCAATAAGTTATCATGGATATGGTGCTTTAGCTGGAGTAAAAGATGTAGTAGAGGATAAAAGATTAAAGAGAATAGTTGTTTTTGTGGATGGATTCTTAAAAGAAAACAAGATATCTGACAAAGTAACAAAATATTTAGACCAAGTTGATGGTTTAGAATATACATATTTCACAGATATTAAACCAAATCCGTCAATAAAAAATGTACTTGACGGGTTAAAAGTTTTAAAAGACTTTGATGCTGATGGAATAGTTGCTATAGGTGGTGGTTCAGTAATGGACTGTGCAGCAGGTGCAGCTATTATAAATACAAATCCTGAATTTGAAGATGTTAGAAGTTTAGAGGGAGTAGCTGATACCAAGAACCTTTCAACACCAATTATTGCAATTCCTACTACAGCAGGAACAGCAGCAGAAGTTACAATAAATTATGTTATAACAGATGAAGAAAGCCAAAAGAAAATGGTATGTGTAGATCCACATTCAATTCCAGTAGCAGCAATAGTGGATCCTGAAATGATGGAATCTATGCCATATGGCTTAACAGCATCTACAGGAATGGATGCCTTAACTCACGCTATAGAAGGTTACATAACAAAAGACGCAAATGATCTTTCAGATATGTTCCATATTAAGGCTATAGAATTGATAGCAAAATATTTACCTAAAGCTTGCGAAAATGATAAAGAAGCTAGAGAAAAGTTAGCATTAGCTCAATATGTTGCAGGTATGGGATTTTCAAATGTAGGGCTCGGATTAGTACATTCAATGGCTCATCCACTTGGAGCATTATATGATACTCCACACGGAGTTGCAAATGCAATCCTTCTTCCAACAGTTATGGAATATAATGCAGAAGCAACTGGTGAAAAATATAGAGATATAGCAAGGGCTATGGGAGTTAAAAAAGTGGATGAAATGAGCCAAGAAGAATATCGAAGAGCTGCAGTTAAGGCTGTAAAAGATTTATCTATAAGTGTTAAAATCCCAGAAGATTTAAAAGATATAGTTAAAGAAGAAGATATAGAATTTTTAGCTCAATCAGCTATGGATGACGCATGTAGACCAGGAAACCCAAAAGATCCTACAAAAGAAGAAATAATTGAACTTTATAAGAAACTTATATAGAAACAAGTAAAATAAAATATAAATAAAGGAGATAAAAATGGATTTAAATTTAAAGGATAAAGTATATATAGTAACAGGTGGTTTAAAAGGAATCGGTAGAGCTATAGCTTTACAATTAGCAAGAGAAGGTGCAGTTCCAGTTGTATTAAACAGAAAAAATAATGTAGTTGAAGACTTCAAAGCTGAAATGGAAAAAATCACTGACAATTATTCTCTTTACTTTATAGACTTAAATAATACTGAAGAAATAGAAGGAATAGTTAAAGACGTAGTTGAAAAATATGGAAAAATCGATGGTGTTGTAAACAACGCTGGTAAAAATGATAACTTATCTCTTGAAGAAACAAGTTGGCAAGAATTTGAGAAATCAATCCATTCAAACTTAACTCACTATTATGAATTAGTCCATCAAGCTATCCCTTATATAAAGGATGTAAAGGGATCTATAGTAAATATTTCATCAAAAACAGCTGTTACAGGGCAAGGTAAAACTTCAGCTTATGCAGCAGCAAAAGGTGCTATATTAGGATTAACAAGAGAATGGGCAGCAGCTTTAGCAGAAGATGGAGTAAGAGTAAATGCTATAGTTGTATCAGAGTCATGGACACCATTGTATAAAGAATGGATAAAAACATTTGGTGATGAAGAAGAGCAACAAGCAAGATTAAAATTAATAACAGATAAAATACCTTTAGGAAAAAGAATGACAGATCCAGAAGAAATAGCTGATACAGCTTGCTTCTTATTATCAGAAAGAGCTTCACATACAACAGGACAATGGGTTTACGTTGATGGAGGATATGTACATTTAGACAGAGCATTAAGTTAATAACGAACTGAAAAGGAAATTTAAAATGACTGATAGAATAAATAAAAATAGACAATCTAAAGCCAAAATTGCCATATACTTGGTGACATTTCTATTCTTTGCTTGGGGACTTACAATGAACCTAGTTAATGCCTTAAATACTCCAATGGCAAATTACATGGAAATATCATCAACAAAGGCAAGCTTACTACAAATGGCCTACTATGGAGCTTATTTCTTTCTAGCTATACCTGCATCAGTAGTAACTAGAAAGTATGGCTATAAAGTAGGAATGATGATGGGATTATTACTTTTTGTAATAGGTGCTGTTTTGACGATTCCTGCAACCTATAAAATGAGTTATGGAATATTCCTATTTGCAATGTTTGTAACAGCATCAGGAGCTGCAACACTTGAAACAAATTGTAACCCATATATAACAAAACTTGGCGATCCAGAAAAAGAATCTTTCAGGTTAAACCTTGCCCAATCATTTAATGGTGTAGGTAATATAGTTGGACCCTTTATACTAGGATCTCTTATAGGAGAAACAGTAGCTCCTAACCAAGCAGGATTTGAACAAGCAAAGGTTGAATTTTTATCGGGAACAAGAATTATATATATTGGAATTGCCATAGCGCTTGCTATAGTGTTCTTATTATTCTTCTTAATAAAACTTCCAAGTCCGGATAATGACGAAGAAATGGCGAATAATGAATCGACATTTGTTGCATTAAAGAGACTTTTTAAAATCAAACACTTTAAACAAGGTGTAATTGCAGCCTTTGTATTTATAGGATTACAAGTGGTAGGTATGTCTTTATTTTCAGCATATGCAATGGAGTTTTGGGAAGGAATGAGTGTAGGAACTGCTACCAAATATCTTTCAATAGTTTCACTATTATTCACTTTAGGAAGATTTATAACTACACCATTAATGAATAAAATAGAACCTAATAAAATCTTAGGTGTATATATGACTATAACGGCAGTTTTGATGATTATAGTAAGTATAGGATTAGGTAAATTCTCAGTAGTAGCTTTCATAGTAGCATACCTATTTATATCAATTGGTTTTCCAACAATATATTCATTAGCTTTAGTTGGAATAAAAGGAAATGACGCTAAGACAGGTGCATCAATTCTAACTATGAGTATAGTAGGAGCTGCTCTTATACCAGTTGTTATATCTGCCATAGGAGAAACATTTAATCTTCAAATAGCTATGGCAACAACAATAATAGGATTTATATATTGTGCTTGGTATGGATTTATTGGTTCAAGAAGGAGTTAATAATGACAGATAATAAAATTAAACTTATAGACACACACTTTCACGTTTGGAACCTAGATAAGCAAAACTTACCTTGGTTAGAAGATGTTCCAGCTTTAAAAAAATCTTATTTAATTGAAGATTACATCAATGAATATAAAAAACTAGATAATGTTATATTAGAAGGCGGAATATATGTCGAAGTAGATTCAGACAATCCAATACTTGAAGATGAGATTCTTTATGAAGAAAAAGCAAATAATGACAAAATACTTGCAATAGTAGCAAGATCAAAAGTATCACCAACTATGAGAGTCCCTCTTTTTGCAACAGGAATAAGACAACCACTTCATACAGGAGATGCTCCAAAAGGAATGTGTCTTGAAGATTCTTTTATAGAAGGTATAAAAGAACTTACTAAAAACAATATGACATTTGACTCTTGTAATAGAGTAGATGAGCTTTCAGATTTGGTAAAAATGATGGAAAAAACTCCAAATGCCAAAGTTGTTTTAAACCATTTAGGAAACGTTGAAGGATTGACGGATGAGTACAAAAATAATATGAAAGCTTTGGCAAAATTCCCAAATCTTTATGTAAAAGTATCAGGATATAAAACAGAAGATAAAGAATTTGTAAGAGATTTACTAAGTTTTGTAAAAGATACATTTGCAAAAGATAGGTTAATATATGCATCAAACTGGCCAGTTATTAATATTTACTCTAATTTAAAAGAGCATATAGATTTACTAATAGAATCATTTGGCAATGATGAAGACTTCTTCTATAACAATGCCAAAGAATGCTATGGGTTATAAAAACAATTAAATAGGGTTTTGGACTTATTTAAATTATTTTTAATAGTCAGGAGGATATTATGATTTTGAATTTTTTGAAAAAAGTTCCAGCTGGTATGATGATAGTGCCAATGTTTTTATCAGCTCTGATAAATACATTCTTTCCAGAGATGTTACAAATAGGTTCATTTACTACGGCAGTATTTACTAGTGCAGGAACAGCAGCGGTACTTGGAGTTCAGCTTGTATGTATGGGAGCTCAGCTAAGAGTAAAAGAACTTGCAGAAGTAGTTAAAAGAGGAGGGGTTTTACTTGTTTCAAAATATGCCATAGGAGCTGTTCTTGGCATAATAATTGGAAAATTATTTGGAATGGAAGGAATACTCGGTCTAACAACACTTGCAGTTATAAGTGCTATAACTAACTCCAATGGTTCAATGTACTTGGCTTTAAACGTAGAATATGGAGATGAGGTAGACCAAACAGCTATGAGTTTATTGGCTATAAACGATGGTCCTTTTTTAACACTTATTACATTAGGAGCTAGTGGACTTGCTCAAATTCCCATAGTATCTTTAATTGCGGTAATAGTTCCTATTTTATTTGGTATGCTTATAGGAAATATAGATAAGAAAATGAGTGAGTTTTTAGAACCAGGAATAGGATTGCTACTTCCTTTCGTAGGGATAACGCTAGGTGCAGGAATAGATGTAAAGGGAATAGTTGCAGGTGGAGCACCTGGAATATTACTAGGAATAATCACGGTATGCATAAGTGGTCCTTTCGTAGTACTTTGTGACAGGATATTTAATAAGAGACCAGGATATGCTGGTTGGGCAGTTTCATCGACAGCTGGCAATGCTATAGCAGTTCCAGCAGTAGTAGCATCTATTGACCCTTCATGGACTCCATATGTAACAGCTGCTACAACTCAAGTAGCTGCTTCAACAGTTATGACAGCTATATTAATACCAATTATAACAGCTTGGTGGGCTAAGAAATATGGTTGTCCAAAATATCCATTACCAGGACAAGATTTTAGTAAGAAAGATTGGAAAGCAAAATGATAGGAGAATAATATGATAAATGCAGTAATTATAAGTGAAAAAGATAATGTTATAGTAGCAATAGAACCAATAAAAAAAGGCGACATAGTAGAATTTAAAGACTTAAATGGAAATATTAAAAGTATAAAAGCTATTGATGATATAAAAATTTATCATAAATTAGCTTTGACTGATATAAAAAAAGGAGAACCTGTCATTAAGTATGGAGAGCATATTGGATTTGCATTAAATGATATAAAAATAGGGGAACATGTTCATGACCATAATATTGAAGGCAGACGTGAAGATTTAGAAGCTATAGAATAAATAGGAGGATTAATCAAATGACTAGGACATTTTGGGGATATAAAAGAAGCGATGGTAGAGTTGGAATAAGAAACCATATATTAATTTTGCCATGCTCAGTATGTGCATCAGATACAACTAGAATTATTGCGGGACAAGTTAAAGAGGCAGTTACATTTAATATGCAATTAGGCTGTTCACAATTAGGAAAAGACTTTGAATATACATTAGATACAATTTCTGGATTTGCAGCTAATCCTAATATATATGCTACAGTTTTAGTTTCTTTAGGCTGTGAAAATGCTCAACTTAACTTAGTTAAGGCAGAAATTGAAAAAAGAACAAACAAACCACTTAGATCTGTTATAATTCAAGAAGAAGGTGGAACTTTAAAAGCAATTGAAAAAGCGACAAGATACGCTAAAGAATTTGTAGCAGAAGCTAGTATGGAAAGAAGAGAAGAGTTTCCAGTTTCTGAACTTATAATGGGAACAGAATGTGGTGGATCAGATCCAACAAGTGGATTAGCTTCAAACGTATTAATAGGAAATCTTTCAGATAAAATGGTTGAAAACGGAGGTACAACAGTACTTAGCGAAACAACTGAATTTATTGGAGCGGAGCATATTTTAGCAAGAAGAGCTAAAAATGAAGAGGTAAAGAAAAGAATTTATGATATAGTTCATAGATTCGAAGATCACATCCAAATGAATACAGGGGAAGAAGTTAGAGAAGGTAATCCATCGCCGGGAAATAAAGAGGGTGGACTTACAACACTTGAAGAAAAATCATTAGGTTGTATTCATAAGGGTGGTACAACTACTGTAAATGCAGTATATGATTATTCAAAACAACTTAAAACTAAAGAAGGATTAGTTATTATGGATACACCTGGGAATGATCCGTCATCAGTAGCAGGAATGATTGCTGGCGGTTGTCAAATAGTAGTATTTTCTACAGGAAGAGGAACTCCAACAGGAAATCCTATAGCACCAGTTATTAAAATTACAGGAAATAGAGAGACTGCCAAAACTATGTCAGATAACTTAGATTGGGATGCTAGTCCAACGATTTATGGAGAAAAAACCATGGAAGAGCTTGCAGATGAATGTTTTGACGAGTTAATTGATTTCTGTAATGGAAAATTAACAAAAGCTGAAGCTCTAGGTTATACGGAAATAGCAATTCAAAGAGGGGCAAATTTTGTTTAAAAACATTAGGAGGATTTTATGTGTGAAATAATAGTACCAGTTGTTACAATATTTGATGAAAATGAAAAACCAGATTTTGAAGAAAATAAGAAAGTCATAGATTTTCTTATTGAAGGTGGTGTAGATGGGATTCTAGTACTTGGAAGTACTGGAGAGTTTACAGTTTTAGATTATGAAGATAAATTGCAATTTGCTAAAGATTACTACGAGTATACAAAGGGTAGGGTTGATCTATATTTTGGAAGTAATTGTGCTTCCTTTGAAGATACTGTAAAACTTAGCAATGAGGCTATAAAAATAGGCTATAAAGGTGTTATGGTTATGGGACCATATTACTTCGCCATGGATGATGAAAAAATCTTCATTTATTATAATGAATTAGCCAAAAAAGTTAAGGGAAATGTATATATTTATAATTTTCCAGCTAGAAGTGGCTACTCTGTAAGTGGAGAGGTCTATGCAAAACTTATAGAGGAGAATTCAAATATAGTGGGTCTTAAAGATTCAGTTGCAGATCCAATTCATACTAATAAGCTATTAAGGGCTACGGAAGGTCATAGGACAAAAGTTTACTCAGGATTTGATGACCAATTCTTATATAACCTTTCGACAGGTGGTTCAGGATGTATAGGTGCTCTTTCAAATTTAGTACCAGAAATATGGTCAGACCTTGTTAAATCAACAAAGGAAGAGAACTTTGATAGAGTGTATAAATTGTCTAATTTAATTCATAAATTAATGCCTTTATATGATTTAGATAGTAATTTCTCACACTTATTCAAGAGACTAATGGCGGTTAGGGGCGTAGATATTTCTCCTAAGTCAATATTTCCATATAATCAACTTTCAGATGAAGTATTTGAAAGGGGTAAGTCTATCTTAGAAAAAGTAATTAAAGAGTACGAAGAAATCAAGTAATTATGATATAATATTTCATGATTGGAGGAATCATGGAATATAAATTGCACAATCCTACTCTTAGAGTAGTAAAAATTCTTGATTTAATAAATAATTATGAAAATGGTCTTTCATTTTTAGAGATATCGACAAAATTAAAAATTCCAAAAAGCACATTAAGTCCAATATTAAAAACATTAGAGATGACTAATTTTATTGAAAAAAATGATAAGGGATGCTATATGGCATCCTTTAAGCTTTTTCAATTAGGCTTATCTTATTCAGGAAGACTAGATAGTCTTTCGATGATTAAAAAACAAATGGAGATAGTTGTTGATAAAATTGGAGAAATAGTTCAATTTGGGGTTCTTGTTGATAATATGGTTTTATATTTAGAAAAGGTAAACTCACCAGATAATATTGAGATAGTAAGTTCTGTGGGCAAGAAAATTCCAGCTATATATACGGCACTTGGAAAGGCACTTTTATCTGGATTTAGTGATGCAGAAATAATAGAAAAATTTAAAGATTATGAATTTGTAAAATATACAGAAAACTCAATAACAAATATTGATAGGCTACTTGATGAAATACATAAGGTAAGAGAAAGGGGATATGCGGTGGAAAACCAAGAATTTACCCATAACACTTCATGTGTAGCTGTGCCTATTAGAGAAGATGGGATAATTAAGGGGGCAATGTCTGCTACCTATCCAATTTTTAGAAAAACTGAAGATACAGAAGATTTTATCTCTAAAGTTTTATTAGAACAAAAAGAAATTATAGAGGATATTATAAAAATTCAAAATTTGAAATTAGATTTTACTAACAGTGAGCAATAGAGGTAGATTATGAAATTGTTTTTTATAGAAATAAAAGGCTACAAAGAAATAGCTGTTGAAATAGACTATAAATTATACCTACTTAAAGATTTTGGATATGATTTTAAAGACATAAATGAATTAATAGATAGTGAAATAAATCTTAAAGACTTATGTTTTAATAATCAAAAGGAAATCAAAAATGAATATAAAATTTTAAGTCCAATTGAATATCCAAAACAAGATATAATCTGTATAGGAATGAATTATATAGATCACAAAGATGAAGTAGAAAAAGTATCAAAAAAAGATTTTTCCAAAGATGTAGATACTATATATTTTTCAAAAAGAGCCAATAAAATTTTAGGAAATAATGACTTTATTCCAATAAATAGTGAAATAACAGAAAAACTAGATTATGAAATTGAACTTGCTGTAATTATTGGAAAAGACGGGAAAAACATAAAAAAAGAAGAGGCAAATAATTATATATTTGGTTTTTCAATTTTTAATGATTTATCGGCAAGAGATTTACAGACTAAATACAAGCAGTGGTACTATGGAAAAAGCTTTGATGGCTCATCTGCAATGGGACCATGTATCCTTTTAAAGGATAAAAGTTTCGACTATAATAAACTTGACATAAAACTTTCTGTAAATAGAGAAATAAGACAAGATAGCAATACCAAGAATATGATTCTAGGTGTTAATGAAATTATAGAAGACTTATCAAAGTCTATGACACTTAAAAAAGGAACAATAATAGCCACGGGAACTCCATCAGGAGTTGGGATGGCTCTAAATCCTCCAATATTTCTTCAAAGTGGAGATACACTAGAACTTGAGATAGAAAAAATAGGCGTCTTGGAAAATACAGTTAAATAACATACTAATTATAAAATGCCAGAGTTTCATAAACTTTGGTATTTTTTGTATTTTGCTTTAGTTTTGAGTCAGTTTAAAATCACATAGAGGAGTTTATATTTGCAAATTTTATTTATTAAAATCTCTGTTATAATGTAGTAAGGAGGTTTTTATGGATAACAAATTTTTAATTATAGATGGAAGTTCGCTTTTTTTTAGGGCATTTTATGCTCTGCCACTTTTAAAAACTAAGAGGGGTCTTTATACTAACGCAATCTACGGTTTTGTAATGATGGTTGAAAATGCAATTGAAAAAATAAATCCAACTCATGTTGCTGTTTGTTTCGATATGAAGGGCAAAACTTTTAGATCCGAAATATACAAAGACTACAAGGGTACAAGGCAAAAAACTCCCAACGAACTTGAACAACAATGGCCTCTAGTTCGCGATATTTTAAAATACATGAATATTAAAATTTTGGAATCACCTGTTTACGAAGCAGATGACATTGCAGGTACTCTTTCTAAAATTGCATCAGAAGAAAATTTTGAAACCTATTTACTCACTGGCGATAAGGACTATTTTCAACTTGTAAATGAAAATACAAAAGTCCTATTAACTCGCAAGGGGATTACTGAAATGGACATAGTAACTGTGGAAAGTATTGAGAAAGATTATGGGATTAAGCCAATTGAATTTATAGAGTTGAAAGCCTTAATGGGTGATCAGTCTGACAATATTCCGGGAATTTATGGAATTGGAGAAAAAACTGGATTAAAATTAATTCGCGAGTTTCACAATATTGAAAATCTTTACGATAATATTGATAATATAAAAGCAAAAAAGCTTAAGGAAAAATTAATCGAGGGTAAAATGTCTGCCTTTATGAGTAAAAAGTTGGGTACAATCATAAAAGATGTGCCAATTGAAGAAAATTTAGATGATTTAAAAAAAGTCGACTATGATTATGAAAAGCTTTCACAAATGTATCGCGACTTCGAGTTTAATTCAATGCTTGCAAGACTTCCTAAGGAGTATCAAAAGGAAGAAGTGGAAGAAATTTCTGAAGATAATTTTAAATTTGAGGAAATTAAAAACCTAGATGAAATTATAAAAAAGATTAATGACAATAAGTCTTTTGCCTTTAAATTTATTACTGATGGCAAAATTTATGAAGATGTAAATCCAATTTATCTCGCAATAAAAGTCCCAGACGAAGTTGTAAATTTTATTTTATGGGATAATATTGATAAAAATAAATTAAAAGAAATCATGGAAGATGAAGACATAGAAAAACTTGGCTATGAACTTAAAGAGGATATTATAATCTTAATGAGTCTTGGCATTGATATAAAAAATTATTGTCATGATGTTAAAATCGCCGAATATATTTTAAATTCTACAAAAAGTGATTATGATATAAATAAAATTTCTATGGATTATTTTAAAAAGGGATATATTGATCAAGATGATTTTTTGGGCAAGGGAGTCAAGAAAAAAACTTACTCTGAAGTGAAAAAAGAAGATCTATTTAAATATTTTGCCTTTGTGTTAAATTCAATTTACAAATTGGAAAGAGTGCAAAGGGACAAAATCGGCGAGGAAAACATGACTTCCCTATATGAAGATATGGAGCTACCTTTAGTTGAAGTCCTTGCCTCTATGGAGTATGTTGGCATAAACACTGATGAGGCAGTTTTAGATGAAATTGACGAGAAAATTTCATTAAAACTAAAGGATTTAGAAGAAAAAATATATTGTGAAGCAGAAGAAGAGTTTAACATTAATTCTCCTAAGCAACTTGGCGTTATTTTATTTGAAAAAATGGACTTCCCAGTGATAAAAAAGACAAAAACAGGCTATTCAACTTCTGCAGATGTTCTTGAAAAGCTTCGTGGCGAGGGAGAAATTATCGACTATATTTTAGATTACAGGAAATTCTCTAAATTAAAGTCAACTTATATCGATGGTTTAAAAGCTGTTATAAACAAGAAAACTAATCGGATTCACTCAAGATTTATGCAAACAGTAACTGCAACAGGAAGAATTTCATCTACGGATCCAAATTTACAAAATATACCAATAAAAACTGAAGAGGGAAGATTAATTCGAAAGGCATTTTTGGCATCAAAGGGTTGTATGCTTGTAGATGCTGACTACTCACAAATTGAGCTTCGTGTTCTTGCGGCACTTTCTAAGGATAAAGAAATGCTTGATGCCTTCAAAGAGGGATTAGACATTCACAAAAAAACGGCATCAGAAGTATTTCATGTGGATTATGACGATGTAAATGCACTTCAAAGGTCTGAGGCAAAAGCAGTAAACTTTGGAATAGTCTATGGAATTTCTGATTATGGTCTTTCACAAAACTTAAATATACCAAGAAAGGCAGCAAAGGAATACATTGACAATTATCTTGGACATTTTGTTGGAATAAAAAATTATATGTCAGAAGAAATTGAAGAAGGAAAGAAAAAGGGTTATGTAGAGACGATTTTTAACAGAAGGAGATACATTCCTGAACTTAAGGCAAAGAATTTTAATATAAGAAGTTTTGGAGAAAGAATTGCACTTAACACGCCAATACAAGGTTCAGCTGCTGACATAATAAAAATTGCCATGGTAAAAGTTTATAATGAATTAAAGAAGAGAAACTTAAAATCAAAATTGATAATTCAAATTCACGACGAGCTTGTAGTTGATGCAGCAGAGGGCGAAGTTGAAGAAGTAAAAAAAATAATGAAGGATTTAATGGAAAATTCTGTGGACTTGAATGTAAAACTTTCTGTGGATATGAATACAGGTGAAAATCTTTATGAATCAAAATAAAGTAATTGGTCTTACAGGCTCTATTGCAACGGGAAAATCTCAGGTCTCAAAGTATTTAAAGGACAAGGGCATAAAAGTTGTTGACGCAGATTTAATTGCAAGAGATGTGGCAAATTTTGAATTTGTAAAAAATAAGATTAAAGAGGAGTTTGGAGAAGATTTATATAAAGATGGAAACCTTGACAGAAAAAAACTTGCAGAAGTAGTTTTTAAAAATGAAAAATCAAGGGAAAAGTTAAATCAAATCATGCATCCAGAAATTTATAAAGAGATAAAAAGACAAATTGAGGGTTCAAATGACCTTGTATTTGTCGACATACCATTGTTTTTTGAAAACGAAGAATTAAATAAGAAATATGGACTGAATTTCGATGAAATTTGGCTTGTATATGTTGACAGAGCTACACAAATAAAAAGACTAATGGAAAGGGACGACATTTCAAGAGAATACGCAAAAGAGAAAATAAATTCGCAAATCTCTGTTGAAGAAAAGAGAAAAAAAGCCGATGTCATAATCAATAACTCTGGGACTTTAGAAGAAACTTTCGCCCAAGTAGAAAAAAATTTAAAAAAATTATAACAAATAGCTGTATTAGCAGAAGTGAGCTAATACAGCTATTTAACTATTTCCAAAAAAACATTATAAGAATTATTAAAATTATTAGCATAAAAGTAGCTAATTTTTTAAATATTTTAGAATCATCGGTATCAAGAGATAATATAATAAGTATCATAAAAATAATGGAAATTACATTTATTATTATCTTTGTTGTTCTATTAAAAATAAGATAATTATGATTATTTAAAAAGATAATTATTAAACTTATTAAATATAACAATTTATATATTTTATCAAATTTTTTCATGTTAATATTTTTCAATATTTGTAATATATTTATCAGTCCTGTACACTGTTCTCATACCAGCTCTCCTTCTGTAGTACTTAACAGTTTTAACCGTAAAGATTAGTCCGTGACTAGAATCATTTGGTACAAATAAATTAGCACCACCTATAAGTGTACTAACAGTACTAATTAAACCACCAACGGGTTCAGCGCCAGGCACTAAAGCTACAGCTAATCCAACGACTCCTCCTGCAGATGCTCTATCGCCTATATAGCTTCTTATCTCACTATAAGATATTCTAAAGGAGCTATAGGAACTTTCAGAATAATTGAAATTCCAGAAGCTTTATCAACAAAGTTTGAATAGGATTCAGTTTTACCAGTAAAACTTGAATATATAGTATCATCTTTGTAGTTAACAATTATAAAGTTTTCTGTATCTGTATCCAAATTTTTTATAGAAATTTTTTTAAAATTATTATTTTCTATAATTTCAACTTTTTCAGAAGAAATATTATTTTGAAAATTAGAATTACGGATTTCTGAATTTTCAAATTGATCATATATGTAATATGATTGGTTTAGTTTCTCTGCAAAAACATTTGTATTCATAGACATTGGAATTAAGCTTGCAAAAGCTAATATAAAACTTACTTTAGAATAAAAATTTTTTATAAAAAATTCCTTTATATTTATAATAACTAAACATTAACAAATTAACACATAAAGTAGTTAAAAATCTAATAAGAATATAATTAAAAAAGAAAAAAACTTTACAAATGATGAAGTTTTTGTTATCATAAATAAAGTA
>NZ_JBNPOJ010000016.1:0-41363 GCF_050315115.1 Peptoniphilus sp. SGI.035 | reverse complement strand
ATGGAAACAAAAGAAATTAATGCAACTATTTGAATTTTTCTAAATCTTCTTTTAACATTTTCATCTTTTTCGTTAAAATTTTTATTGTTTTTTATATTATTGTCTCTAATAGAATATATTTTTGACTTGAATTTCCCCATAATAATTATCAACTCAATTTCTATTAATATTTTCTAAAGTAAGAATATTTTTTGCATCTCTTCTACCCATTTCATATAAATTTTCTAGCTGTGCGTGATCCTGTGTCAAAGTTTTTAAATTTCCAATATATTCTGGAGCGACAATTATAACTTTATTCTCATTCTTCAGTTCAATTGCCTCTTTCAAACTTTCGTTATAGACATAAGCCCTTTTTGCTAAAACTTTTGCAGCTACTGGATAATTTTTTTTCAAAATTCTGACAAGTTTTTTATCCTTTCTTGCTTTTCTAAAATAATCTCTTGGTCTTGTTAGAACTATGATTACTTTGTCACATCCTGCATCAAAGGCTCTTTTAAAGGGAATGGGATCGCTTAATCCTCCATCAAAATATGGAATTCCCTTTATTTCATAGGGTTCACAAAGAACTGGCACACAACAAGACGCCTTTATTGGATCATAATTATCTATTGTAAGATCGCTTTTGCTAAAATATTTTGCTTTTCCAGTACTAGCATCTGTTGCAACTATCTCGAAGTCCATTGGATTTTCCTTTAGTGTTTTGTAATCTAGTGGATATTCCCCATTAGAACTGCTTAATTCTGAATAGATATAATCTAAATCGATGTATGATCCAGTCCTTAGATAATTTTTAAAACTCATGTATTCTTTTCGAAAGGCATAATTATTGTAAAATACAAAATTTCTCCTAGGTTGCTTTGCAATAAAGGAAGCACCATTAGCAGCACCTGCTGACACTCCAATAAAATAATCTCCGCCAATGTTTTCTTCCATCAAATAATCAAAAACTCCTGCACCATAAATTCCTCGAGTTCCACCGCCTACATCTACAAATCCTAACTTCATAATTCATCTTCTTTCTTTATGTATTAAAAATTTTATTATTTTTATATATAGTATATAATATATTTATTATATTTGGTATTGTCAAAGACATAAGGATGTTTATATACTTTAAAACTAATTAAGTCTTTGAAAAAATGCTACAAGTAAAACTCATAGCATAATCTCTCTTATATTTAATTATTAGCCCGGTGGCCACTGTAAACTTCGTCCACCTAGTACGTGAAAATGAAGATGATCTACACTTTGACCTCCATCTTCTTTGCAATTATTTACAATTCTGTAGCCCTTAGTAAGTCCTTCTTCAGCACAAATTTTTTTTGCAACTAAAAATACATGGCCTATTAATTCCTTGTGTCTTTCCTCAAGTTCATCTGCTGATGCAATATGTTCCTTTGGCACAATTAAAAAATGCGTTGGAGCTTGCGGGTCTATGTCTCTAAAAGCATACACAAGATCATCTTCATAAATTTTGTCTGAAGGAATCTCTCCATTTATTATTTTACAAAATAAACAGTCCATTACTACCTCCTTATAGCTTCAACTTCTTTGCAAAGTTCATTCCACTGACAATCTTTGCAAATTTCCTCTCGTCTATCTTTACTAAATATTATATCACAGGTTAAAGTTCTAATGTCATTCCAAAAATATTTTTCATCTGAGCTTAAATTTAAAATTTTTAAAACTTTCTCATCATAGTTCTTTACTTTTTCATTGCTTTTACAGTAATCTCCAAGATTTTCAAGGCAGTGTTTACAAATATCATCTAAGTCTTTTATTAATTTTACCTCTGAATTTTCCCTTAATTTTTTTATAACTTCACTCATGTTTTTTGAAAAGTCTTCGCTATAACCTTTGTTCACAAAGTTTTCTGTGCAAAGTAAATGATGCGCCCTTATTTTTAACATTTAATCACCAATAATTTCACAATTTGCAATTTCACCAGTGTCTAAAATTTTTACATTTTTTATTTTATTTTTTAAATTCACATTACTTTTTGTCTTAACTCTAATGTAATTTGTTGTGTAACCATAATACTCTCCATCGTGTTCTTCTTCAAATAAAACTGACTGATAATTTTTCATATTTTCCCTTTCAAAAATTTCTTGATACTTTTCTCCAAGAGCAATTAATTTTTCTGACCTTTCTTTTTTTACATTGCCATCAATTTGGTTTGGCATTACAGCTGCCTTTGTATTCTTTCTCTTAGAATATTTGAAAACGTGAATTCTTGAAAACCCGACTTCCCTTACTATATTCATAGAATCCTCAAAGTCTTTTTCGCTCTCACCAGGAAATCCCACAATTATGTCAGTAGTAAGACCTGCATTTGGCATATATTCTCTAATAATATTTGCTTTCTCAATATAATCTTCTCTAGTATATCTTCTGTTCATTGCACTTAGGATATTATTTGATCCACTTTGCAAGGACAAGTGAAAGTGATCACAAAGCTTTCCAGTCTTTACTGCCCTTTTCATAAAATCGTGTGAAATAATTATTGGCTCAACAGATGAAAGTCTTATCCTCTCAAATCCATCAACTTCTGCAATACTTTCTATTAAATCTATTAACCTAATATCGCCAATATCCATGCCAAAGGATCCAATATGAATTCCCGTCAAGACAATTTCTTTAAAGCCACGATTAGCAAGTGTCTTTGCTTCTCTCACTGAATCTTCAATTGTTCTAGACCTAATTGGGCCTCTCGCAAAGGGAATTATACAATAAGTGCAAAATCTATTGCATCCATCTTGTACCTTCATGTAGGCACGAGTTCTGTTGTTGCTGTCAAAGTTTGTAGTATTTGCAAATTCACGAATATTTTTTAAATCCTTTACAATATTTATTTTTTTATGAGATTCCCTAGACTCTTCTATTAAATCAACAATTTTATCTCTTTCAGTAGTTCCAATTACTACATCTACACCATCAATATTTTTAACTTCTTCTGGGCTTACTTGTGAATAACAGCCCACAACTGCAATTACAGAGTCTGGATTTTTCTTTTTTGATTTTCTAATAAATTGTCTTGATTTTCTATCTGATAAATTTGTAACTGTGCAAGTATTTACAATGTACACATCGCTAAATTCATCATTATCAACTTGTTTATAGCCTCTCTTTTCAAAAATTTCGCTCATAGCTTCTGATTCATATTGATTTACTTTACAGCCAAGAGTTAAAATTGAAAAAGTTTTTTCCATTACTCACACTCCTTCGCGTGTATTATATAAAAAGATGCAGTGATTGCAGCTGTCTCTGCTCTCAAAATTCTCTTTCCAAGACCAACTTTTTTTGCTTCCTTTAAAACTTTAAGTTCTCTATCCGATATTCCGCCTTCAGGTCCAATTACAAGTCCTATATTGTCGCCTAAATTTGATATAATTTCTCTAAGCTGATTTTTATTTTCATCTTCATAGCAAAGGACTATATCGCCCTTAAAATTTAAAATATCATCAGTCTTTATTATATCGTGGACTATTGGGATAATATCTCTCTTAGATTGTTTTGCCGCAGACTCCACAATTTTTTGAAATCTTTCTTTTTTCTTGTCTACTTTTTTTGAAAGGTCAGAAATTGTCCTATCCATTAAAACTGGATAAAAATCGCAAACCCCTATTTCTGTTGCGTGACGCAAGACATCTTCTGATTTATTATTTTTTAAAACACCAAAAAATAAAGAAAGTCTTACTTTTGATTCATTTGAATCTTCTACCCTGCCAATTTTTTTTATTTTTTCATCAAAATATGCAAAGGAAAAAATTCCATCTTCAAATACAACTTGAAACTCTTCACCGTCATTAATTCTAATTACATTTTTTAGATGATGCAGAGTTTCCTCCTTTAAATTTGTATTTCCTTCAAATTTTCTATCCTCAAAAAATCTATACATTTAATTTTCCCACAATGGCAACCCAGTCATTTTTTTCAATTTCATCTACTATTTCAAATCCATTGTCCTTTAGAGCATCAATTACCATTTGTCTTCTTTCTTTAATAATTCCTGAAGTTATAAAAATTCCGCCATTATCCATGTGGTTTTTCAAATTTTTAATTTCATCTACAATTATTTCTGCAATTATATTTGAAACAATTAAATCTGCTCTTCCCTTTACAATGTCGAGAAGATTTCCCTTTTTGATTTCCATTTTATCTTCTACATTATTTAATTTTGCATTTTCATAAGATGCTTGAATGCACTTCTCGTCAATGTCTATGGCGAGGGCTTTTTTTGCTCCAAGTTTAAGTGCTGCAATTGCAAGTATGCCAGAACCACATCCAATGTCAAAAATTTCGTCATCTTCACGCACATATTTTTCCAAAAGTTCAAGACACATATAAGTGGACTCGTGAGTTCCAGTGCCAAATGCCATTCCTGGATTTATTTTTATAATTTTTCTTTCACTTTCATACTCTTCCCATTCAGGGACTACTGCTAAGCTTTCTCCGATTTCAAGAGGTTTGTAATATTTTTTCCAATTATTAGCCCAATCCTCGTCGTCTTTTTCTTCTATTGTCAAGCTTCCTAAATTTTTATCTTCAATTTCTGTTTTTATTTTTTTAGCATCTTCTAAATTTTCTGGATAAACTTTTATTTCAAAAATTTTTTTATCTGAATTAAAAAGAGGATAATCTATAAAATCCCAATCTTTATCATCTTGGTCAAGCTCCTCAAATAAATCACTGGAAACTTCTTCACAGTTATAAATTCCATAGTCAAAAAGAATGCCTTCTATTAAATCTTTTTTATCCTTTGAAGTATCTATTGTCATTTCAATGTATTTCAATCTAATCACCTGAATTCATTATATATTACCTTAAATTTTTATACAATTTAAAAAATGCGAATCAGTGATCCGCATTAGTCAAATAAATCCTTTAACTTGTCTAAAAATGATTTTTTATTTTCTTCAACTTCTGGCTCAGTTTCTCTTAATTCTTCCAAAAGTTTTCTCTGCTCATCAGATACTTTCTTTGGAATAATAATATTAACTTTGAAGAATAAATCTCCTCTTTGATTTTCCCTATTTACATAGGGAACACCTTCGCCCTTTAGTCTAAAAACAGTTCCACCAGTTGTGCCCTTAGGTATATCATAATCTACTATTTTTTTAAGTGTTGGAACTTTTATCTTTGCTCCAAGGACAGCATCTGGATAGGAAATTGGAATGTCAAGATAAATGTCATTGCCTTCTCTTTTGAAAACTGCATCAGATCTTACTCTAATGTAGACAAAGACATCTCCATTTTCTCCCCCATTTTCACCAACAGAACCCTGACCTCTTAGCGAAATAATATTGCCAGTGTCTACACCCTTAGGAATATTTACTTTTAATTTTTTGCTCTTTAAGACTGTACCTTTGCCTCCACATTTTTTACATGGCTTCTCTATAACTTCGCCAGTTCCATTACACTTGTCACATGATGAAGTCCTAACAAATCTACCAAAGGGTGTGTTTTGTTCTGAAGTTACTTGACCAGTTCCATTGCACTTGTCGCACTTGTGCTTTTCTGTTCCCGGTTCCATTTTAGTTCCATTACAATGTTCACACTTTTCTTTTACCTTTACAGTAATTTCTTTTTCAACGCCAAAAATTGCTTCAAAAAAATCCAAAGTTACATCCACTCTAGTGTCTGGTCCCTTCTTTGGTATGTCCCTTCTATTTGTATATTCATATCTATTGGATCTTGAACCTCCAAAAATATCAAAAATATCGTCAAAAATATCAGAAAATCCTCCAAAACCACTAGTTCCAGAGCTTCCAACATTGCCCTTTAAACCCTCTTCTCCATAGACATCGTAAATCTGCCTTTTTTCGTCATCAGAAAGAACCTCATAGGCATAAGAAATTTCTTTGAACTTTGCCTCTGCAATTTCGTCTCCTGGATTTAGATCTGGATGATATTTTTTTGCGAGTTTTTTATAAGATTTCTTTAATTCCTCTTTGGTTGCATTTTTTTTAACTTCAAGAATTTCATAAAAATTTCTCATCTTCCACCTCATTAGTTTTCCATTCTAATATAAAGTCTTGAAAAAATAAAGTTTATTTTAAAATTTGCTAAAAATCTATAAATTAATTATCAAAAATAAAATAAATTAATTTTTAAACATAAAAAAAGTTGCAGCCTAAACTGCAACAATTCTATTTAATTATTATTCTTCGTCATCATCTACAACTTCATAGTCTGCATCAACTACATCATCATCATTTTTTGCTTCAGATGATCCTGAGCCAGCTTGTCCTTGTGCACCTTGTTGTTTATAAATTTCTTCAGAGATTGCATAGAAAGCTTGAGTTAACTCTTCAGTCTTAGACTTAATTGCTTCAAGATCCTCGCCATCTTTTACGTCTTTAAGGTTCTTAATTGCATCTTCAATCTTAGTCTTATCAGCATCTGAAATTTTTCCTTCAACATCTTTTAATGTGTTTTCAGATTGATAGATCATTGAGTCAGCATTATTCTTTGCTTCAATTAATTCCTTCTTCTTAGCATCTTCTTGCGCATACATTTCAGCTTCCTTAACCTTCTTTTCGATTTCTTCTTCATTTAGGTTAGTAGAAGATGTAATTGTGATGTGTTGTTCCTTACCTGTACCAAGGTCTTTAGCGCTTACATTTACAATTCCATTTGCGTCGATGTCAAATGTAACTTCGATTTGTGGCACTCCCCTTCTTGCTGGTGCAATACCATCAAGTGTAAATCTACCAAGAGTTACATTGTCCTTAGCCATTTGTCTTTCACCTTGAAGTACGTGAATTTCTACAGAAGTTTGATTATCTGCTGCAGTTGTAAATACTTGTGACTTCTTAGTTGGAATAGTTGTATTTCTTTCAATAAGTCTTGTAGTAATATTACCCATAGTTTCAATTCCAAGAGATAGTGGTGTTACGTCAAGCAATAATAAATCTTTTACATCACCTGATAGAACTCCACCTTGAATTGCTGCACCAAGAGCAACACATTCATCTGGGTTGATATCCTTTTGTGGTTGTTTTCCAGTTAATTTTTTAATGCATTCTTGTACTGCAGGTATTCTTGTTGAACCTCCAACTAAAAGAACTTTATCTATATCATTTGCAGTAAGTCCTGCATCTGATAATGCATCCTTAACAGGTCCTTCAGTCATTTTTACAAGATCAGCTGTAAGTTCATCAAATTTAGCACGAGTTAAGTCCATATTTAAGTGAAGTGGACCAGCTTGTGATGCTGTAATAAATGGAAGATTGATATTAGTTGACAATGTAGAAGAAAGCTCCTTCTTAGCTTTTTCAGCAGCTTCTTTAAGTCTTTGAAGACTCATCTTGTCAGCCTTTAAGTCAATACCATTTTCTTTTTTAAATTCTTCAGCAATATAATCGATAACTCTGTTGTCAAAGTCATCTCCACCTAATTTGTTATTACCACGAGTTGCGTGTACTTCAAATACTCCATCAGAAAGTTCAAGGATTGAAACGTCGAAAGTACCACCGCCAAGGTCATAAACCATTACAGTTTGTGCTTCAGTGTCCTTATCTTCTCCATAAGCAAGAGCAGCTGCAGTTGGTTCATTTACAATTCTTTTAACATCAAGACCTGCGATTTTACCTGCATCCTTAGTTGCTTGTCTTTGAGCATCTGTGAAGTAAGCTGGAACAGTGATAACTGCTTCAGTAATTTTTTCTCCAAGATAAGATTCTGCATCAGATTTTAATTTTTGTAAAATCATAGCTGAGATATCTTGTGGTGTATAAGTTTTTGAATCTATTTTTACGTTAAAGTCAGAACCCATGTGTCTTTTGATAGAAGATATAGTTCTGTCAGGGTTTGTAATAGCTTGTCTTTTAGCAGTTTCTCCTACTAATCTTTCTCCATCTTTAGTAAAAGCTACAACAGAAGGTGTAGTTCTATTACCTTCGATGTTTGGAATTATTACAGCGTCTCCTCCTTCCATTACTGCTACTGCAGAGTTAGTTGTTCCTAAATCAATACCAATTATTTTTCCCATAATATATTTCCTCCTAAATAAATCACTTATTGTGAAACTTTGACCATTGCAGGTCTTAGCGTTTTGTCATTAATTAAATAACCTTTTTGTAAAACTTCAATTACGTAGCCACTGTCGTATTTATCAGAATCTTCAGTGAGCACTGCGTGGTGATACAATGGGTCGAATTCTTCGCCCAGAGCTTTCATTTCAACTATACCTTCTTTTTTAAGTACCTCAGTAAGTTGATCCTTTATCATCATAATCCCGTCATAAGTTGAATCCCTTTCACCAATAGAATCCAATGCTCTTTCAAAATTGTCAATGACAGGAAGTAAGTCGTTTACGACCTTTTTAACTCCTAGCTCAATATATTCAGTCTTTTGATCCTCAGTTCTTCTCTTATAATTTGCAAAATCAGCTTGAAGTCTCATAAACTTATCAGTTAGTGCTTGATACTTTTCATCATCGCTTACCTCATCTGTAACTTCTTCTGAATTTTCTTCTGTATTTACATCATTGTTAATTTTCTCACTGTCTTTATTTACATTATCTTTATTTTCATTATCTATATTTTTATTTTCATCAATAATTTCTTCTTGAATATCTTCTTTTTTTATATCATCATTTGTCATGTACTCCCTCACATTTCTTTTAATCCTTTAGTAAGTGCATCGCTAAAAATTTTAACGAGCTTTACTAATCTCATATAGTCAATCCTAACTGGTCCAATAATTCCAAAGCTTCCATAGATGCCATAATCCTTGGCAAAGGGTGCTCTAATAATAGTATTTTCTTTCATTAGACTTGCACTGTTTTCTGAACCAATTATTACCTCCACATCTCCTGTAAAGTTATCATCTTTTAAGATTTGAAATAAACTGTCTCTATCCTCAACTAAACTCATAAAATTTTTAGCCTTGTCAAGATCCCTATATTCGTCAAAATTCAAAATATTAGTGAGACCATCATAATAAATTTCAATGGATGAGACCTTTTTATTAAATTTGCTTGCAATTTTTATAACATTGGAAATAAAATTCCCATATCTAATCATATTATCAGAAAGAGAAATTTTAAGTGATTCAATTTTGTCAAAATCAATTCCCGACATTTTTTCATTTAAAACTTTCTCAATATAATAAAAATCTTCATCTGGGATATTTTCTATTTCTAAAAAATATCTTTCTATTACTCCCTTGTCCCCTATTAAAACTAATAGCACTGTATTTTCATCAATTTTTACAAGAGTAAGTCTTTTTATTTTTGTATCAGCCTTTTGTGGTGTAATTAAGTATGCTGTGCAATTGCTGATATTGGCGAGCAAATTAACAGAATTTTTATAAAAATCTTCTAAATTTCTAGAAGTATATAAAAGTCTATCTTTGATTTTTTGTGAAGCATCTATATCATGAAATTCACTAAAATTATTAAAAATTTCATCAACATAAAATCTATAAGCCTTGTCAGAAGGAATTCGTCCCGCTGACTGATGCGGCTTATTTAAAAAACCAAGATCTTCAAGATCCGCCATTTCATTTCTTATAGTCGCAGAACTAACTCCAAGATTATATTCTTTAGATAAAGTTCGTGACCCGACGGGAGTTGGCATATCGATGTATGCTTCAATTATGGCATTTAAAATATTTATTTTTCTAGCATCCATAATTTCCTCCTTTGTTAGCACTCATCAATGTCGAGTGCTAATCTATTTATATAGTACCCTCTTCTTTCCTCTTTGTCAAGGATTTTTCAAAATTTTTTTATTATTTTTTTCACAAAAGTAAAGAGTTGTTAATTGTAATAAATCAAAAATTTTCCAATCTTCTATATATTTATGTTAAAATTAGTTATTGGAGATGATTTAATTGAAAAAAAATGAAACTTTGTCTTTTATTCTTACAATTGTTGCTGCAGTTTTAATTGCACTATTTGTTAGGAATTTTATTTTTAATATAGCTGTTGTTAATGGAGAGTCCATGAACCCGACATTAAATGAAAAAGATAAGTTAATTTGTCTTTCTTACAAAAGATTCACTGACATACCTCGAGGCGAAATTGTTGTAATAGACGCACCAAATGACAGTAGAAATTACATTAAAAGACTTATTGGAAAGCCTGGTGATACAATTGAGTTTAAGGAAGGAAAAGTTTATTTGAATGGAAATCTATTAAAAGAAAACTACACTTCAACTGATGTCACAGAATCTGACCAAAAAAGTTTTACACTAAAAGACGATGAATATTTTGTTATGGGAGACAATAGACTGCCGGGCATGAGCATTGACTCAAGATACTTCGGACCAATCGAAAAGAAAAGAATAAAATCAGCTGCAGTTTACAGAATTTTACCTCTTAAAAGTAGAGGGAAAATTGAAACTTTGATAAAATAAAAAATATCCCCTAAAGTATGGAGGTAAAAATTTGAGAAATCAAAATAATATTAGAAATTTTTCAATAATAGCACATATTGACCACGGCAAGTCTACTCTTGCCGATAGACTTATTGAGTCAACTGGTATGCTCACAAAAAGAGAAATGGACGAACAAGTCCTCGACTCCATGGATCTTGAACGTGAGAGAGGAATTACAATTAAATTAAAGGCTATTAGGCTTATATATAAAGATGATAGAGATGGCAAGGAGTACATTTTAAACTTAATCGACACTCCAGGTCATGTTGACTTCAACTACGAAGTTTCTCGTTCCCTTGCAGCCTGTGAAGGTGCCATTGTAGTTGTAGATGCTTCACAAGGCGTTGAAGCACAGACTCTTGCAAATGTATATCTTGCCATTGATCAAGACCTTGAACTTGTGCCAGTAATAAATAAAATTGATTTGCCAAGTGCAAGGCCTGATGAAATAAAGGAAGAAATAGAAGACATTATTGGCATTGATACTGAGGGTATTCCCCTTATTTCTGCAAAGGAAGGTATTGGAATTGACGACGTACTTCACGCAATCGTAGATAAAATTCCTGCACCAAGTGGCGATTACAATGCACCACTTAAAGCACTTATTTTTGACTCAATTTATGACTCTTATAGAGGAGTTATTTGCCACGTTAGAGTTGTCGATGGTTCAGTAAAACCAGGTGATGAAATACTTATGATGGCTACGGGCAAAACTTTTGAAGTAGTTGAAGTTGGTGTAACTTCCAATGGTCATATCCCTCTTGACTCCTTAAACGCAGGCGAAGTTGGTTTTATAACTGCTTCAATTAAAAATGTTAAAGACGCAAGAGTTGGAGACACTATAACATTAAAAAATAATAGAACAAGTGAGCCAATGCCTGGCTATAAAAAAGTTGTGCCAATGGTATTCTGTGGTGTATATCCTGGAGAAGGCGAAGAATACAACAATGTTCGCGATGCCTTGGAAAAACTACAAGTAAATGATGCTGCCCTAGATTTTGAAGCAGAAACTTCTGTTGCCCTTGGCTTCGGATTTAGATGTGGTTTTTTGGGACTTCTTCACATGGAAATTATCCAAGAAAGACTAGAAAGAGAATTTAATTTAAATATTGTTACTACTGCTCCATCTGTTATTTACAATGTAATGAAAAAAAATGGCGAGATGATTTCTATTCAAAATCCATCAAACTTGCCTGATCCAACAGAAATTGATTATATGGAAGAACCAATTGTAAAGGCGGAAATTATGACTCCAACAGATTATGTTGGTCAAGTTATGGAACTATGCCAAAATAGACGTGGCGTCTTTAAAGATATGCAATACTTAGAGGAAACTAGAGCACTTATAACTTATCATATGCCTCTAAATGAGGTAATTTATGATTTCTTTGACGCACTTAAATCAAAGACTCGTGGCTATGCTTCCTATGATTACGAATTAATTGGCTATGAAAAATCTAATCTCGTTAAACTTGATATTTTAATTAATGAAGAACTTGTAGATGCTTTCTCACTAATTGTCCACGAATCCAATTCTTACCTTCGTGCGAGAAAAATTTGTGAAAAATTAAAGGATGTAATACCGAGACATCAATTTGCGGTGCCTATTCAAGCTGCAATTGGAAATAAAATTATCGCCAGAGAAACTATTCGTGCACTTAGAAAAGACGTCCTCGCTAAATGTTACGGTGGCGATATTACTAGAAAGAGAAAACTTCTTGAAAAACAAAAGGAAGGAAAGAAGAGAATGCGTACCGTAGGTAATGTTGACATTCCACAAGATGCTTTCTTGTCTGTATTAAAGTACGATGAAGAAAAATAAAATTTCAATTTACATTCATATACCTTTTTGCGAGAGTAGATGTTACTATTGTGACTTCTGCTCTTCTCTTTTAAATAGAGAAAATGAAGAAAAATATTTTCATTATTTGGAAAGAGAAATAAAATTACGAGAAAATATTTTAAAAGAAAGAACTATTGACACCATTTTTATTGGCGGCGGTACTCCCTCTTCTGTGAACGAGAAATTTATCGCAAAAATTTTAAACATTTTAAAAAATTATGATATTAGTGAAAATGCAGAAATTACAATAGAGTCCAATCCCAATTCTCTCACAAGAAGAAAAGCAGAAATCTTTTTTAGTTCTGGAATTAATAGAATTTCTATTGGAGCTCAATCCTTTAACGACGAAATATTAAAAAAGATTGGAAGGATTCATAAATCCGATGATATTTATAAAGCTGTTGAAAATGCAAGAGCTGCAGGATTTACAAATATAAATTTAGATCTAATGCTTGCACTTCCAACACAAAAATTTTCTGATATATTAAAATCAATTGATGAAGTAAAAAAATTAAATCTTCCTCATATTTCTTATTACTCATTGATTTTAGAAGAGGGTACAATTCTTTATAAAGTGCACAAAAAAACTCCTCTCGCCTTTCCTAATGAGCTTGAGGATAGAAAAATGTATCACTATGTAGTAACAGAGCTTGAAAAAATTGGTCTACACCAATATGAAATTTCAAATTTTGCAAAAAGGGGTTTTGAATGCAAACACAATTTAATTTATTGGAAACTAAAGGATTATATTTCCTTTGGGCTAAATGCTTCATCAAATATAAAAAGTTTGAGATACAGAAACTTTTCTGACTTTAAAAATTATTATAATTCAATTGATAAAAATAATTTGCCCATAGAATTTTCTGAAAAATTATCTAAAAATGATAGAATTAATGAATATATAATGTTGGGACTTAGGCTTAATTCAGGAATAAATATAGATGAGTTCAATGAAAAATTTCAAAAGGATTTCCTTAAAGTTTATGAAAGTGAAATAGAAAAAAACATTACTCTTGGACTAATAAACTTTAGTGAAAATAAAATCTATCTCACTGAAAAAGGAAGAGATTTATCAAACCAAGTAGAATTAGATTTTTTTAGATAAAAATAAAAGTTAAACTTAATATTCAAAAAACAAGGTGATATAGATGCTATTTTCATTTACTAAAACGATAACTCGTTTCCTTGAATAGATATCTATAGCTGTGGTTTGATAGTATCTATGGCAGTTACTTGAAAAACTATACAATTGTTAAGTGTATACTTAACATCTATATGAACCATATCCCCTGGATAACTACAGAGCCTTATTTTCTTCTTTTTATTTCTCTTATATATCTTTTTTCTTTTTTGTTTAACTTCATTTTTCTTATTTACCTGCACATGGAGTCATAACTTCTAATGTAACCTTCATCTAAGCACCTACAACAAATATGGGCTAAGCCACTATGCTCTGCTAGCTCATCTTTGGTATGCTGATTGGAATGTGAATATGATCTAATAGATTTTTTTCTAATAGATTCTTAATGCCATCATATCTATTTCACCAATAACTAACATATTGACTTGTTGTCCCATACCTTCTTGCAGCTTCAGCATTATTGTTTTATTTTTAAATCTATTTTATTATTTTATGAAATTATCTAAATTTATATCATATCCAAATCCTGTAATCTTTTTTACGTTAGAGGGATTTTTATATTAAAAATTATCTTTAATTGAATTGTGTCATTAACTAGTATAAAATTAGTTAATGTCAATGTATGTTTTTAATTTTCATCTATACATTGTATCAAAAAAGACGAGTTTTTTATTATCCTCGCCTTTTTTTGGTGTTTTTGCAATAGCCCCATAATAATCTATATTCAAATTCAATTTATATTATATTAATTATTTAATTTCCATGATTCAGCCTTGCTCTTTGCATTAATTAAATCTGAATAAAGTCCATTATTTTTAATAAGTTCATCGTGATTTCCACGCTCTACTATTTCTCCATCTTGTAAAACTAAAATCTGGTCTGCATTTCTAATTGTCTTTAGTATATGGGCAATCATTATCACTGTCTTATCTTTTGTCAAGGACTCTATGGCTTCTTTTAATTTGTCTTCATTTTCCGGGTCGATATTTGCAGTGGCTTCATCAAAAATTATTATAGGTGCATCTTTTAGCATTGCTCTTGCTATGGATATCCTTTGTTTTTCTCCTCCTGAAAGGCTTGCTCCTCCTTCTCCAATGATAGTGTTATATCCCTCTTGAAGACCAACTATAAACTCATGACATCTTGCCTTTTTCGCAGCTTCTACAACTTCCTCATGACTTGCACTTTGTTTGCCAAATTTTATATTATTTTCTATGGTATCTTCAAATAGATAGACATCTTGAAATACCATGGAAATAGACTTCATTAGATTTTCTATTTTATAATTTTTTATATTTTCGCCACCGATTAAAATCTCGCCAGAGTTTACATCCCAAAATCTAGCAATTAAATTACAAAATGTAGTCTTGCCAGATCCAGATGGTCCTACAATAGCAGTCATGGTATTTTCATTTATCTCTGCTGAAACGTTTTTTAAAATGGGTCTGTCATCATAAGAGAAGCTGACATTTTTAAAGACTATATCATGATTTTTTATAGGATCTGTAAGACTTCCTTCTCTCATATCAGGCATAGAGTCGATAAAACCTACAGAATCTATAGCATTTTCGCAAGCTCTTAGGATTGCCATGTTTGATCCTGCCCCGATTAAGCCTTCAAAGATAATAAAGGATGCCATAATCATAAGAATTGTTTCAGCAAGTGGAAGTTCACCAGATAAATTTAATTTTAATGATACATAGACCATAGCTACTGTTGTTATTCCCATTACAATTCTTTGGATAACTGTGTATGGTGCTACAGATTTCTCCAGGTCTAAGAGTATTCTTGATGTATCTTTTATAGACTTTCTTAAGGCTCTGTTATTTTCTCCACCAAGATTATAGGATTTTATAACCTGCATTCCTTGTAAAGTTGCTAATACTTCTTTTGTAAGTCTTGTTTGTGTTTCTGTCATTTTATTTGCATTAGCTGATGATTTTTTCTCCATCATTGATGTTACTATAAAGAATACTATTACACCCACCACTGCAACAAGCCCTACCTTTACATTAAATATTAAAGTTCCAAGGACAAAGACTAAAGTATTTAAAACTCCACCAAGTACAAGAACCAAAAGCATAGGCACCCACATTTCTGCTTGGGAAAGTGAAGATGTAGCAATAGTAGTTAATCTTCCTAATGAAAAGCTTGAAAAGAAACCCATAGGAACTCTTTTAATTTTTTCTCCTATTTCTATTCTCTTGTGAGCTGCCATAAAATATCCAGCGTGTGTTTGTGCCATTTGTGATGATTTTTGTGTCATTATCTTTCCAACAAGGGATATAACTAATATTCCAAGACAAACAAAGATAGCTTTATAGTCTAAAGTTTTAGAGAAAATATTTACTAACATATAGTAAATTGCACCAAACTCAAGAGCATTAAATACTGCGTGCAAAAATCCAGCGAGAATAGATTTCTTAATATTTACCTGTTCTTCTTTTGAAAAATTCCATATCTTTTTAAACACATTAAGCATTTTCTTCACCCCTTAAATTTGCAGCATACATTTCCTTATAAAGTTCTGATGACTTTAATAGTTCTTCATGAGTACCATAAGAATTTAATTTGCCATCTTTAATAACAAATATCCTATCTGCATCAACAATTGTCTTTAACCTATGAGCGATTATGATTAAAGTTTTACCCTTAACTAGATTTGCCAAGGCGTTTTGTATGAGAGCTTCATTTTCAGGATCTATATAAGAAGTTGCTTCATCTAAAATTACGATTGGTGCATTCTTTAGCATGGCACGAGCAATAGATATTCTTTGTCTTTCTCCTCCAGATAGATGACCTCCACCTTCACCAACTCTTGTATCATAACCATTAGATAGATTCATAATAAAATCATGGCAGGCAGATTTTTTACATACCTCTATGATATCTTCATCGGTAGCTTCTTTATTTCCAAGCCTAATATTTTCCTTTATAGTCATATCAAAAAGAAAATTATCTTGGGATACGAAAGAAATTAATGAAGACAAGTTTTCGAGAGACAAATCCTTTGTTTCTACTCCACCGATTTTAATAGAACCTCTATCTACATTCCAAAAACCAGCAATAAGTTTTGCTATTGTGGACTTACCTGACCCAGAAGGTCCAACGAGGGCTGAAACAGAAGATTCTTTTATTTCCATAGAAAGATTATCAATGACTTTCTTTTCTCCATCGTAAGAAAAGTCTACGTCTTGAAGTTCTATATTATAGGATTCTATTTTTTCTCCCTTGTCAATATTTTCTAACTCTCTTGAATCTAAAATTTTTCCTATTTCAGAAGTTATAGTTGATATTCTTGACATATCATCCATATAGTTCATGATTTTTAAAATGCTAGAAACCGTAGCAAAGGATAAGACGATTAAGGTAATTAAATTTCCTAAATCAATACTTCCATTTATATAAAATAAAATCCCAAAGGGTATGATTGTAATAATTCCCACAGGAGAAAGTAATCTACCTATGGCAACCCTATTCATAGATTCACCCATCCAGTTATAATAAAAGCTTGCATTGTCATAAACTGCATCAGCATATTTTTTATAAGATGATTCGCTTTGATTAAATGTCTTTATTACTTCTATCCCATTTATATACTCAACAATGGAATTATTCATATGTTGACCAATGGCAACTGACTTCCCAAACATTTCCTTATAATGAGCATTCATAACAGACATCATTGTAGCCATTCCTACTACAAATGGAATTAGTGATAGCAAAGTCAATCGCCAATCTAAGGTAAACATATAAATAAACAATAGAACAGGTCCTACTAAGTTTGCCGTAAATTCTGGCACAAGGTGGGCAAGTGATGTTTCCATAGAATCAACTTGCTCAACTATAATATTTTTTAATTCTCCAGATGATCTTGATAACACATCTCCCAATGGCATCTTAAATAATTTTTTGGAAATATCATTTCTAATTTCTCCTAATGAATTAAAGGTTGCCGTATGAGAAATACTTGTTGATATTCCTGCTGCCACTTCTTTAATAACAAACGTTATTAAAATACTTATGCAAAGTGGAGTGTATAAGCTTATATCCTTTATGCCATTAATCAAATTTACAATAATTTTTGCCATGTATATATAAGAAAAAAGCCCAGCCACTACTCCAATTATTGCCAGTAAGATTGACATAAAATATGAGCCTTTTCTCTTTTTTACATATTGTTTTATTAGATCCATCAAATCCCCTCCTTAATAAATCTTCGTAATAATAAGATAGGTCTATCCATTCACTACTTTATAGATAGACCTGCCTTAAATTCAAATTATTAACCTATTCTCATTTAGCTTTTACACTATAAATATTGAAAAATTGTGGTGTACTTGTAAAGTCATATCCACCAATTTTGTCATTTCTATACAAAATCATTTCTTTTGAATAAGAAAGAGGCAAATCCATAGCATTTTCGTTTGAATATACTATAGCTTTTTGTATATTATCTTTAATCTCCCCTTCGTTTGTAGAAGTGGAAGCCTTCTTTATTGCATCAATATATATGTTTGAATCAGAAAGTGCTTTTAACGGCATCAAATGTGGATCCATTTCAGTGATTGATTCTTGTAAGAACTTATGAGGTTCAGTATAAGAACCCTCTGTATTCCAGGTTGTCAAATGGAATTCTCCCTTTATACCATCTGTCCACCATGACATTTGATCTTTTTCAACTAGGTCAACATCTATACCTACTTCTTTTAATTGCGTCTTTATTGCAAGTGCAGTTTCCTTAGCAAGTACTAAATCTGACCAGTAAACATATTGAAGCTTTAATGGACTTCCGTCCTTTTCTCTAATTCCTGTATCTTTATTGAATTTCCAACCCGCTTCATCTAGCAAGCTATTTGCCTTTTCAGGAGCATAACTATAATTAGTTGGATAATTTGCATCACAATAAGCTACATCTTTAGGGAATAAAGTTTCAGCTACATCTTCATATGAGTATGTTAAACTGTCGACAATGTCTTTTTTGTTAATTGCATAATTAATTGCTTGGCGAACTTTTAAATCTTCTAATTCTTTTTTACTTGGATTTAAAATTAGATTCTTAGTCAAAGTCCTATTTTTATTGACTTCTCCAGTAACATCCTTAATTTCAGAACCTTTTTTGAAGTCATCATAATTTATTAAATCTGCTCCATAAATTAAATCTATTTCCCCCTTATTTAAGGCTTGAAGTCTTGAGGAAGCATCGGGAATATATTTGACAATAACTTCATCATAATAAGGTTTTTCCCCATGATAATTTTCATTTCTAACAAATTTTGTATATTCTCCAGATTTAAATTCTTCATATACATAAGGACCTGTTCCTATATTTTCGTTAAATGTCTCAAAGTTTCCCTCAGTAAATGACTTTGGAGATGGCATCCCCAATACATTTTGGAAACAAAAGCCATTTATATAAAATTTAGACGGATTTTCATAGTGAACAGCAATCGTATTATCATCAATAACTTCTGTTGATTTTATCTCTGCAACAGCCCTAATGCCTGCAAAATTAGGGTTAGACTTATCAAAATCTAATATCTTTTTTACTGCATCAGCATTAAAATCTTCACCATCTGAAAACTTTACCCCGTCCTTTAATTTAAAGACTAAAGTTTTGCCATCATCTTTATATTCAAAGCTTTCAGCAAGTTTTGGTACAATTTCACCGTTTTCATAAGCTACTAGGGTTTCGTAAATTAAACCACAAGCCATATTATTTTCCTTATTCATTGTTAAAGTCGTAAGGTTTGTCAGTTCTTTAGCAGTACATAAGGTTAAAACCTTCTTGCTTTCATCTTTTGTGTTTTCACTTGCTACATTTGAATTTTCTTGTGCTTTTTCTTGATTCTTTTGGCAACCTCCTAGTAAAATTGAAAAACTAAATACAAGTGCCAATAAAACCATCATATTTTTTCTAAGTTTGATCATTTCTATCTCCTTTGCAATTTTCCTTCTCTCAATATTTTTCCTTTCTTTATCTCTATGATATAATCTGAAATCTGTTTTGCTTGATTTATATCATGAGTGATAAAAATATAAGAAATACTATGCTTAGATTGATAATAAAAAAGTAAGTTTAATACTTTTTCAATCGTCAGTAAGTCAAGCCCAGCTGTAACCTCATCTAGTATTAAAAAATCAGGATTAACCATAAGGGCTCTTATGAGCGACAATCTTCTTTGCTCGCCTCCAGATAGTTGGTGAACGGGCACATCTAATATTTCCTTTTTTAAATGTAAATCCTCGCAAAATAATAACACCTTTTCCTTTCTTTCCTTTTTCGACAAGTTTGTTAAATTAATAAGCCCTTCTTCCAAATTTTTAAAAGTGCTTATACCAGGATTTAAAGTACCAGATGTATCCTGGAAAACAGACTGGATATTTTTTCTATATTTCCTTATTTTTTTTAATTTTAATTTTGAGATATCTACAGAATCATAGAGTATAGATCCTTCATCTATTCTTTCTAATCCTATTAATGCTTTTGCAATGGTGCTTTTACCAGATCCACTTTCACCAATTAAACTTAAGTTATCTCCTCTTTTTAGTGAAAAGGAAATTTGATCTAGAGCTTTAAATGTCCCTTTTACTGTTTCAAAAGAAAGGCTAACATTACTCATAGCTATTTCGTCCATTTCCATTCACCTCCAGAATCTAATATTTTCTGACTACAGATAACAAATTTTCTTGTCCATTCTTCTTTAGGGCTTTCAAATATATCTTCATTATTCCCCTTTTCTATAAGGCATCCATTTTCTATCACATAGATGCAATCGCTATATTTTTTAAGAATATCAGCCTCGTGTGTTATTAACAAAATTCCTTTGCCTTTGAAATTTGTTTTAATCAATTCAAAAAATAATGATGAGTTATAATTGTCTAAGGCTGATGTTGGTTCATCAGCAATTATATAATCAGTATTTAGCCCCATAGATATCGCTAAAATCACACGCTGAATCATGCCTCCAGAGAGTTCAGTTGGATATGAATCTAAAACTCTTTCATATTCAAGATTGACGCTTTTGAGCTTATCTTTTGCTATACTTAATGCTTCTGATTTATTTATATTAAGATTAGCAATATATGTTTCAACCATTTGACTTTTTATCTTTTTTCTTTTGTCAAAAGAAATCATGGGAAGTTGAGGAATAAAAGCGATGTTTCTATTGTTGCTATTGATATTATCTTTTTCCAATATATCGAAATCATTTATAGTAATTGTTCCAGAACTTACTTTTAAATCCTCTGATAAAATCCCAAGTATTGTGTTTACTAATGTAGTCTTCCCTGCACCACTGGGTCCAGTGAGACCAATAATTTTCGCCATAGGAATACTAAGGGAAATATTATTTAAAAGATTGTTTCCTTTTTTATCTGTAACTTGTAATTGATTAACCAAAATCATATCTTCACCTTCTATTCGCTTCTTTTGCAATAATATTAAAAGACATTGTAGTAATAAAAACTGCAAAAATCGGGTAAATTATGAGTTCTGGCTTAATAAATATTGAATCTCTCGCTTCTAAAATCATAGAACCCCACTCTACAACATTTTCTCCAAGTCCAATTCCTATAAATGAAAAACCAGTAATTGCTAAAATCATATCCGCACAGGACAAACAAATATAATGAACTAAATCTAATAATATATTTGGTAGTATATGAACTAGAACCAACCTAGTCTTTGAAGCACCAAGTGAAATCATACAAGTGCAATAAGCTTTATCATATTCAATATTTATTTGAGTTCTAACAAGTCTTAAAAATCTCAATATATATGAAACAACCAAAGCGATTAATGTAGTTTTTATTCCATTTCCCCAAGATGCTATAAATATGATTAAATAAGCAATTGGTGGTATAGCCGTTACAGCATTAATAATCGAATCTACTATTACATTCTTTTTCATGGTAACTTTTGACGTTAGTGTTCCTAAAAGCAAACCTAAAGTAAAAACAATAATTGATGCCGTCATAACCATAAATAATGTAGTTTTTCCCCCGTACAGTATTCTCGATAAAACGCACCTGCCCATGCTATCATTTCCCAAAAGATACTTAGAACTTGGATTGGCAAATCTAAGGGGAAGATTAACTTCTAAGGGATCATTAGGGGCAAAAAAACTTCCAAAAAATATAAATAAAATCACTAGGAAAGGAAATAATGTCCTTTTGTTTATTTTCATTAATCTCCCCTTTCCTTTATCAAAAGATCGTTTATCAAATCTGATATTATATTAGTAAGTGCAATAAATAATGCTAAAAAGAAAACCAACCCATGAATCATCGTTGCATCACGATTTATTACAGAATTTACAATCAAATATCCAAATCCTGGAATAGAAAAAACTCCCTCAACTATTGCCACGTTTGCAATCATAAGTCCAATACTCTGAAAGAAATTTGGAATTAACTTTACTATCGAGTTTGGCAATATATGTTTCACGAACAAAGTAAATTCCTGTAGACCATTTGCTCTAAAAAACATAATATAATATTCACCATTCTCTTTGTCTAAAGCATCTTTAAATAGTGGATAATAAAAAGAAGCCCCAAATATCCCTAAAGTTATTGCAGGAAGTAGATAGTTTGTAATGCCAATATTACCTGCTACTGATAGCAAATCCCACTTTACTGCAAATATATCAAGTAAGATAATAGCAATATAAAAGCTAGGAATTGAAACACCAATAAGGCATAAAAGATTTATAAGCTTATTGATTATCTTGCTCTTCCATAAGAAAGTAATGCATCCCAAAGATAATACTAAAATTACCTGCAATATTGCGGAAAAGAAAACAACAGATAAAGTTTTTGGCAAAGCCAACATTATATTATCCCAGACTGGTTTGCCATTGCTTAAAGACTGTCCTAAGTCTAGAGAAAAAAGATTTTTAATCCAGTTAAAATATTGCTTATATACAGGTTTGTCAAAACCAAATCTTATTCTTACTTCTTCAATTTGCTCAGGTGATGGACTTCCGATATGTCTTTTAGCATATGCAGTGGCTGGATCGACGGGAGATAATTTCATTAAAACAAATGATAAAACACTGACAATTAACAATGTTAATATTAGTTCGCAAAATTTTTTTAATATTGTTTTTTTTATGCTCATTAACTTATCTCCATATTTATAATCACTCAAATTCTTTAGACAGCTTTTCTCTCAAATAATTTTCTAACATGTTTTTTATTACTTTTTTATTTTCAATGAAAATTTCTTTTTGATTTAAACTTTCATAGCCTAAGATAAGAGTATTTACAAAAGTTACTAAAAACTCATCTTTAAAAATATTTGACACCTTATCATTTGTCGGAAAAATAGAGGATAAAATTCTTGTATTTGTTTCTTTTAAATCCTCAAACATTTCATATAATCTCTTATCTTCATTTTGTAGTTTTAAAAAAATCGCATAGACACTTTTAAATTTATTTTCATCGAAAATTCTATTCATCATCATTTCAGTGATAGCTTCTATAGTAGTTAACTTAGATGTATCTATGTTTTTGCTTTTTTCTCCTCTATATTTGATACCTAATTTCATAAAATCATAAATCATGTCATAGGTTGAACCGTAGTGATAATAAACCCCGCCCTTGCTCAATCCAACTTCTTTTATAACATCTTCCATAGTGGTATTCTGAAAGCCTTTTTCTAAGAAGCATTTCTTTGCTGCTTCTTGAATTTCCAACTTCCTTTTTTCTCCAACTTTTAATTTTTTATTATCCAAAATTAAACCTCCCTTTAATTATTCCGACGGTATCGTCAGTTTTATTGTAGCCTATTTGATATGGATTTTCAATAGCAAGAAGTTAAAAAATAAAAAACAATACATAAAATTTGTACAAACAAAAAAAGCTTGATAAACTCCTAAACTAGGAATCATCAAGCTTTTTAACTAGTCTTATTAAATTAACTTATTTACTCTTTTCTGAACTACATAATAGTCATGTCCAGCTTGAGTAAATCCTTTTTTCTCCACACCATTATTTTAATGACTTCCATATTTAACTGATCGATTGTTTTATCAAAGGGATAAATTATCTCTACCTTTGTGTCAAATTCTTTTAGTCCAAATCTATCGGCTCATCTTTTAGACATTGGACACCATGATATTCTAGACAAGTTTTGACAATAAGTCTAAATAAATTAGCGTCAAAAAAAATAAAAAAATCTAAAAAACCATAAAATAAAAAACTACCTAAAAAAATTTTTTAATCAAAAAGGTAGTGGATAAATTCAAAATTTAATAAAAAAGTGAAGCAAAATAGATATTTTATTCTGTACATCACTTTTATTCTCTCAAACAAAAAAGAGAAACTTTCCCGGGAAAATTTCTCTTAGCCAGCGATTTTGCTGTTAAGTTCCTTAGCTAGTCGACTTAGCTTTCTGGAAGCTTGTTTTTTATGAATTACATTTTTATTAGCAGCTTTCTTTAATTTTTTATCTGCAAGGATTAAAAGTTCTTTTGCATCATCAATTCTATTTTCATCAAGTGCGATTCTAAAATTTTTAACTGCATTTTTCATTTCAGTTCTTATAGGTTTGTTGCGCTCAGAATTTCTTCTAGCTACATCTATTCTCTTAATAGCTGATTTAATATTTGCCATTATTTCACCTCCATATTTAACGCTTTTGCTATTTTACCACGAATTTACTTTCATTGCAAGGTTCTTTTTTGCACAACTTTGAATAGGAGTTTAAAATCATAAATTATTGCAATATTTTATAATAATTGTTTCCAAAATAACAATTTCATCCACAGAAGAAGTTTTTAGTAGCTCGTCTGCTTTAATTAATTCATCATGAAATTCTAATAAAAAATTTTTTGAAAAATTTCCCTCGTAGATTAATATTTTTTTTTCAAATTCAAATTTCTTTACATCCATTTTATTCATAATGTCATTTCTGCTCAAATTTTTTTCAGATAAAATTTTATAAGACAATAGGTTTTTAACTTGTCTAATGATCATGTGAAAAATTAAAGGAAGAGGCTCTCCTAATTTGTCGAGATTGTGAAGTTCTTTTATTGCAATTTCTGTATTTTTGCTAAGGAGTGCATCTAAAAATTTAAAAATATTTGTATCTATATTATCTGAAATTATACTTCTTATATCACTTTCTTTTATAATATTATCCTTGGCTACTGCTGCAATTTTATCCATTTCAGAATTTAAGTCAAGAAGTCTTACATCTTCATTTTTTGAATTATATCCACTTTCTTGGATAAAAATAGCAACTTCACTATCCTTAATTGATTTTCCCTTTCTTATAAAATATCCCTTAATAAAATTTCTAAGATCAGCTGAACCAAGCTTGTCGAATTCCATATCTATATTTTTTTTGTGAAAGTATTTATAAAATTTTGTAGTCTTTTTAATGCTTTGAGTATCCCAAAAAATTAAAATGACAAAATCAGATAATTTGTTTAAAAAATCATAAAAAGAATCCTTTAATTCATTTTCGTTTAGAAAATCACAGACATCTCTAAGAAGTACAATTTTTTTTTCATTCATAACGGGATAAGTTTCGCAGGCAGAAATAATATCTTCTGGCTTTACATCAGAACCCTTAAATTTGGTATAATTAAAGGCTTCTGTACCCTTTACATATTTGTTTATTAGATAACTAAGGGCATTTTCTATTAAATATTTTTCTTTTCCAAAAAATAAATAGGCTCCACTATGTGTCTTATCTCTGTAAATTTGTTTGTAATTCATAATTTTCCCTCGCTACAATATATAGTAAAGTTGTGTTTAAAATTATTAGCAAAATATAAAATCTTAAATCTACTTCTTCCTTTTTTGTGTCAATTCTAAGATTGTCGCCCTGCATTTTTAAATCCACTTCGCCGTCTTTTGCAGTAACATAATATATGATACCATGTTTTTCCAAATTCTGTATCACTTCTTGATGTGGATGACCATAGGAATTGTCGACTCCTGCTGAAATTATGGCAATTTTTGGCTTTGTTTTGTACAAAAATTCATTTGAGGTTGAAGTTTTTGAACCATGATGGGCAACCTTTAAAATATCAATTTTACTATTTATTTTCTTTTCAACTTGTTCTGAAATATCGCCAGTAAAAAGTGTCTTAAAACCTCTGTGATTTATTAACAATACCATTGAATTATCATTTTCATCTTCGCTATTTAAAACATCGCTTATTACTTCAATAGTTGTTTCTTTGGAAATTTTTATAATGTCGCCCTTTTCTAGCATTGTAACCTTAGAAAATTTTTTTGCATCTTCTAAAATTTTTGGATCTTCTGGCAAGTGATTTATATATACATTTTTTACATTATATTTTTTTACGAGTTTGCTCAAGTTACCAGCGTGGTCTTCGTCAAAGTGAGATAAAAATATTCCGTCGATTTTTGAAATTCCTCTCACCTTTAATGTTGGAAATAAAAACTTTTCTGCAATTTTATTTTCAAATCTCGCCCCGCCAGTGTCTATTAAATAATTTTTATCGCGAAAACTAATTAATGTTGAGTCCCCTTGGTCGATGTAAAGATGACATTCTTTGTATGTATTGTAATCCTCAAATATTCCTAAAGATGTTGCTACAAAAAATACTACCATATAAATTTCAATTATTTTAATATTTGGCACAATAATTTCTTTTAACTTATGTCTATATAAAATTAATATAAGTAAAATGTAGTATATAAAAATGTACTCAAATTTAAAAGCCCTCAGTAAAAGGAAAAAACTTCCCTTTGAAACAAATAAACTTTCCAATCCATAAGTTGCATTCATTAAAGTATTTAAAATTTTGCCAAATAATCTCGGTAAAATGCCCACACCTAGAAGAAAACCAAGAGAAATTATAACCGAATAAATTGGCACTATCACTAAATTTGTGATAAAAACCAAAATAGAAAAACCGTCGAAATAATAATTTATTATTGGAAAAAGTGAAATTAATGCAGATGCTGTTCCCAAAATTGATTTTTTAATAATTCCATTGCCAGCCACCCTATTATTTAACGCTGGATAGACAAAAACTAATCCAAAAATTGCACCGTAGGACATAATCATTGAAATTGAATAAATTGCCATGGGATTAATAAATAAAATTATGGACAAACTTAGAAAATAAATTTTTTTCACATCTAAGTCTTTTTTCAAATAGATATTTCCCTTGTACGAAAGAAAAAATAAAAAGGCACGCAGAGCCGAAATTGGAGCACCAATAGTAATTATGTAAAAAAGTATTGCTATTGTAACTATTAAATCTGTGAGTTTCCTATCTTTAATAAGTTTCTTTGTTATGCTTTCTAAAAAAATAACGAGAACGCCAATGTGAAGACCTGACACAGCCAAGATGTGACTAATGCCAAGATTATTAAATCTATCTCTATCTCCCTCTCCCATTAAAGATTTATCGGCAAGGACAATCGAAGACATTAAATTTGAATTTCTCTCATCTAAATTTTCTGAATAAAATTTTTTTGCCCTATTAATACAAAAATTTGAAAATCTATAAAAAGCACTTGGTTCAGAAATCTTTTTATAACTTTTTATATTTCCAATAGAATAAACTCCTTGAGCCTTGTTGTTTTTTTCAAAATCAAAAGTTCCATAATTCATCGCAGGAAGTGGCGAACTAAATTTTCCAAAAATTTTATAATTTGCTCCACGTTCTAGTTTTTCGTAGACCAAAATTTTTGTCCTAAGGTTTTTACCCCTTATGGAATTTGTTTTAAGTACCGATTTATTTTCATTTGAAGAAATAACTGTTCCTGTTACTTCGCCAGTAAAATCTTCTATTTTATAATCTCTAAAACTAAAATTTATGTAAACTGCACAAATTATGAGAGGAAATAAAAATAATTTTATATCTTCTTTTTGCGTTACAATAACAAGGGCTAAAGCCAAAAAAAAGATTGCCTTTATTAAACTTATCTTAATAAAAATTGAAAGTAAAATTCCCAAAAAAATTGTTCCAAATAAATACATAGGCACCCCTTCTTATTATATATCTTTTTAAAGCGTGAAGTCACGAAATATGATAATATATTATAGGAGGTAATTATGAATTCGAAATACAAAAATCCTTACAAAAAAAATTATAAATTAAAAATTATTGATAAAATAAATCGAAATGGAATTACTTATGGAAAGCTTGAAGATGCACCTTTCTTCACTGGAAGCGAAAATCTTTTAGCTGATGAAATTAAAATAAACGGAGAAAAACCACTATTTTTATCTGGCAATAAAAATTACTTTAAAGTTGATGAAAACAAAGATGAAGTTGAAATTGAAATAAACTGGAAAACTAGACTTCTTTTGATGCAAGAAAATCTTGGCAATGCACTAATAAGATATTTCCTTACAAGTAATACCAATTCAGAAATTTTAAATTACAAAGTTGGAAAAAACTCTTCTTACATAGATGTGAACGCAAAAGATTTTAAATTTATGACCATAAGAAATATTGAATCTCTTGCTAATTATGCAGTCTTCTCTAATTTAGCAATTGAAAATTTTGATGATTATTTGTCAATTGAAAGACTTGCAAAAATTTCTTATGAAGGTCCTGCACTAAAAAGAACTGGTGAAATTGGAATGATCCTTATTTCTTCCGTTGACAAGGTAAATTCTGCAATTAGACTTACAATTGTATCAGGTGAAAATGCCTACAAACTTGCGAGAAATTCCATTAATACTCTTGAAAATATGAAGATGTACCTAAATAGCGATAGCATTGAAAATGTGTTTTCTGATGTAAAAAAGCTTAAATCTACTGGATTAATTAATGCACCAAAAATTTCAGCCGATGAAAACTCTTTTGAAAATAAAAATGACGTTAAAACAAAAGCTGAAGGGAACATAAAAAATTGTGATTCAAAAAAAATTGAGAATAATGAACAAGGGGAAAATGAATTATCTTCAAAAGAAAATTTAAAATTTGAAGAAAGCAAAATAGATTTAGAAAAATTTAATTTTAAACCAATGCCTAAAAAAGAATTTTTTGTAAAATCAGAAAATTCTAAGGAAGAAATAAAAAATGATGAAGTTAAAAATTATTCCCAAACCCAAAAAATTTTAGAAAGAGAAAAAATTTCTAATCCAGATGAAAATAAAGTACCCTCAAAAATTGATTTAGATAAAGATAAGGAAAAATCCCCTCTTTTTTATCAAGCAGTAGAAAGCTTTAAGCGATTTGCCACAGATGTCGCTGGAATAAACTATATTTACAAAGTTCTTAACGATGTCAACTTAAAAGAACTCCGTGAAATTTCAAATTATATTTTAAAGGAAGACAATTTTATACAAATTTACGGATTAAAAAATGGAAATAGGTCAAAAGTAATAATACTTCGCTCACAAAATTTGAATTTTGACCTAAAGAAAATTTATAAAAAATTAGAAGATAATTTTGAATTTACTGGAACTGGCAATATGTACACTCTTGATTTGGAATGTAGGGAAAGTGACATGATAAGAATTATGGAGAGCTTTTTAATTGAAATTAAAAGATACGCAAAATAAATTAAGCTTAGAAAGCAAAAAGGGCTGAGGGGATATTTCCCGCAGTCCTTTTTTAATAATATTTTTCATTTATATAGTGATCTATAATTGATGTCTTCATTTTGCTGTCAAAAATATTTTCATCTTTTAGAATTCTCAAAAGCCAAGGAGCCTTTGAGTGAAAGATTGCCTCTTTCTTGTCCTCTAAAACTATTTCATAAAGTACATTTCTAAGTGCCTTTGATTGACACTTAATATAATAAGCCTTAGTATTTCTAAAATCTTGTATCTTTAAAATATTTAAGACAGATTTGTCTTTAAGTTGATAATATTTATTTGTTAAATTTAAATAATAATTATAATACTTTGAATGTTTTTTTGTATTCCTGACATCTTTGGAAAGAGCTCTATAATACTTTGCCATTACATTGTAATACTGATAATTGTACATTCCCTTTTCATAGGAATCTACTTTAATGTAAGGCCTTGCATTTCTTAGAGCAAAATAATCAAAATTTTTTTGCAAAAATTCTCTCTTAGAGATGTCGCCATTTGTGTATTGCATTATGAGAAAGGATCTGTGCTCAAAAAAATCTTCAAAAAGTCCCTTCTTTTTATTAACTTCCACGAAGCACCATTAAATTACACTTAGAACTATTGGAATTACCATGGCAATAATAAGTAATAATGCAATAATCCTAACCACTGTTTTTCTATCCACTTATAACACCTTATTTACCAGTTACTTCTAGACAATTATCTTTTAGAGATTCAGGCATATCTTCTTTTAGATAATCAACATTGATGTAGATTTCTTTGTTTTCTGCATCAGGAATTTTAGAAACTTTATTGTATAAATGTTCTAAATCTTCAATATTTAGTTTCAATACTTTGTAGATTCCGTCAACATAAATTTTGTGTAAATCATAATCCATTGCAAAAAGTCCGCAAATGAATCCATAAAAACTATCAATAGAATTTAATCTGTATTCAGTTGCATTGATAAGTCTTACATTGTAATCTAAACTGAAGATGTGATCGTCGTCAACTTCTACGAAAGCAATATTTCCATCGCCCTTTTTCATATCATCATTTGCGTTGTCGATTAACCATCTTGTCTTTCCAGAGCCTTTGCTCCCTAAAATATACTTTATCATAGTATTTCTCCTTTCACTAGATCACCTTGATTGTATTCATTTTCATGCATAACATCTATAATATCATCTCTAATTTTCCACCATGATGTATTCCAATTGCAAAAAAGAGAATCTTCATAAGGTGCTCTTCCTATTATTCTTTCCACTATTATATCATCTTTAAGATTTCTTAAAAAGAGTATAACTTTTTTCTTGTAATCATCTAAAGAAATAGGATTTATTTGTCCGCGTTGATACATCTTTCCAAGTGCAGTGTCCTTTAAGATATAAAGGGCGTGAATCTTAACTTCGTCTATGCCAAGGACATTTAATATTTTTGCACATTCAATAATGTCTAAATCGTCATCCCAAGGAATTCCAATTATTATATGAGTACAAACATTTAAATTCCTTCTTTTTAATTTTAATGCAGCATCTATAAATTCAGAAAGACCATGTCCTCTATTTAATTTTTTCAGACTGTGATAATTTGGCGTCTGAAGACCAATTTCAACTGTTACAAAATAATTTTTCCCTAATTCTTCCAAATAATCTAAATGCTTTTCTGGAAGATAATCAGGTCTTGTGGATATACTTACGCCAACTACATCTTCTATGAGAGCTTCTTCGATAACTCTTTTAAATTCATCAAAGGGCATATAGGTATTGGTAAAATTTTGAAAGTAGGCAATAAATTTATTTGCCTTATATTTATTTTTTATGTGGTCTTTATTTTTCAAAAGTTGCTCCCTAACAGTTCCAAAATTATTTTCAAAACTGCCGCCTTCTTCACCACAAAAAATACAACCGCCAACTCCACAAGTACCATCTCTATTGGGGCAAGTTAAATCAAGTTTTACGGGAAGTTTGTAGACTTTTTCGCCAAACTTTTCCCTTAAAAAATCAGAATATTTTCTGTAAACCATTTAGGAAATTATTCTTCTTCCTCATCATCAAAAATTTCTTCAAAAGTTTTTGAAACTTTTTCAAATTCTTCTTCAGATTCAATTATGTCAAGTTCAACTTCTTCTTCGTCAATTTCTTTGTACTTATAAAGAAATACATCTTCTCCATCTTCTTTATCTTCAGGAATAAGAGCAATGTATTCATTATCTTCACATTCAAATATTCCAAGAACTATACACACCATTTCACTGTCATCATCTAGTGTAAGTGTAATAGTTTGGTAACCTTCCTCGTGATCGCAACCACAATCGCAGTTTTCGTCGTGTTCATGTAAGTTTTTTTCTTCGTTATTCATATTTCCTCCAAATTTATTTTAATTTTTCTAGTATTCTTAATAAGAAATCAAATACTCTTTCAGTTGATGAAATTGAAAGGTGTTCGCCAGGTGCGTGAACTCCCTTCATATTTGGTCCAATTGAAAGCATATCGATATCGCCAATTGTTTCGACAAACATTCCACATTCAAGTCCTGCGTGAATTGCTTCTAGTTTAAATTCTTTACCACTTACTTCTTTGTAAGCTTCTTTTGCAACTTCACGTAATGGGGAATTTTCTTTGTACTCCCATGCTGGATACTTTGTCATGACTTCTATTTCTGCGCCAAGACTATCAGCTGCAATTTTATTTACAAGTCCAATATATTCTTTAGAAGACTGGACAGAAGATCTAATATTAGAAATAATATTTATAGATTCTTCTTTATCTTCAATTACTCCAACATTCACAGAAGTCTCTACTAATCCGTGAATATTTTTACTCATAGCAATTACGCCATTAGGAAGTATATTTAATAGGCTTAAAATTTTATTTTTCAATTCATCAGTAAAGGCTTTTTCTGAATTGACCTTTGTTTTTTCAAAATTTAACCTTACATCAGGATCAACTTTTCCAAGTTCTGTAACGAAATGAGAATTAAGTTCCACGATTATGTCTTGAATTTTTTTAATATCTTCTTCTTTTATTGCAACTATTGCCTTTGCATATCTTGGAATTGCATTAGGTTTTGCTCCGCCTTCAATTTCAACTAAGTCTCCGTCAACTTTTTCAAAAATTTTGTAAAGACTTCTTCCCAAAATTTTTATTGCGTTGCCTAAACCAACTTGAATTTCTTGACCAGAGTGTCCTCCTCTTAATCCATTTACAATTATTTCGTATAGCGTTTTTTCTTTGTCTAATTTCTTGAATTCTTTTTTAAATTTTATAAGATCTCTTTCTGCACCAGCACATGAAATACATCCCACGCCTTCAGTTTCTGAATCGAGGTTTAAAAGTCTTTTTGACGTAACCATTCCCTTTTCAAGATTGGCTGCACCAGTCATTCCGCTTTCTTCGTTAACTGTGAAAAGTGCTTCTATCTTTGGATGTTTATACTCCTTTGACTCTAAAAGAGCAAGTATCATGGCAACAGCAATTCCATTGTCTGCACCAAGAGTTGTATCGTGAGCGACAATAAAATCGCCATCTATTTCATACTTTATTGCATCCTTGGAAAAATCAATTATACATTCAGGAGTTTTTTCACAAACCATGTCCATATGTCCTTGCAAAATTATGCTATCAACGTCTTCATAGCCCTTTGTTGCTTCTTTTACAATAACAACATTTCCTATTTTATCAGTTTTATATTCTAAATTATGTTCTTTTGCAAATTCAATTAAGTAATTTCTAATTTTTTCTTCTTCAAAGGAACATCTTGGGATTTTTGTCAATTTATCAAAATAATAAAAAATTCTATTATCCAACAAGGTATTCATATCTTTCATTTTAACCTCCTAGTTACATTATACATAAGTGTAAAGGATATTTATAGCTTAAAAGGTGTAATTATCTTTAAATATTTTAATCATTTTTTCTAGGCTTGTGGCATCACTTTTATTAATTTCACAAAGAACAGAGTTGAATTTATTTAAAGATGTATTCAAAAGAAATTCTATAGTTGTTTTTTCTCTAAATTCATCAATTACTGAAGACAAAAATACACTTTCCACTTGATCACGTTCATCTTTTGAAAGATCTTTGCTTTCAAAAAGATTAGATAAACACATCATATATTCGTATCTCACAAAAATAATAAATTCTGTAAAAATTTTGCCATAGGATTCTTGAGAAATTAATCTTATTATTTTAAATAAAATATTCCAATCCAAATCATTGTTTATAACTTCTCCAAGAATTTCTGTGATTTCTTTTGAAAAACTGTCATAATATTTTGGATTCTTTTCAAAAACTATGTATTCCTCAACATTCATCTCATTACCTGAAACAGAATTAATTTTATTAATTAAATTAATAAAATTTTCTCCGTAACTTAAATCTTTATTTTTTGAAGATTTCATAAATAGAAAATCAACAACTACGTCTGTAATAATTTTTATATTTATAAAAAGTCCAAGTTCATCGTGTATTTTCCTAGTGAAAACATCGTGAAGAATTTTTGAGAGAAGTTTCTTTAGCTGAATTTCTGCAGAAATAGTTTCAGAAGCATCTTGTTTTTTCACATGGTCGTATAAAATCATTAATTGTTTGTCGATCATCTTCAAGCTGTCATTAATTGAATTCATTATTTCTCTAAAAAAACCTTCTGTAATAATGTAATTGTAATTTTTGTAAAGAAGTTTGTGATCAATTTCTCCCCAAAAAACATTTACGAAGGATTTTATTTGAAGTTCAAAACAATATATAAAAGAACCTGTGTCATATTCGCCATCTAATTTATACATTTTAAAACCATTTGCAAGAGTCTGAGGCTGTGGGTCATCTAATTTTAATCTAATCTTTTTATTAATATTTGACTTGTAATAGCCTCTGTCAGACTTTATAGTAAAATCTTCAATGATTTTTTTATACAGTGCTTCTTCATCTTTAATAAAACGACATTCAACTCTAATGCCAACTAAATCTTGAATTTGTTTAAAGCCACGAACGGGATCAGGAAACCTCATGAAAAAATTTCTTCTAATTAATTTTTCACGAAGAGATTCCTGAGTTTTTATTCTCGTAGTAATATTTGTGAGTCTATCGTCATCTAAAAATATGTAGGAAAAATACTTTTTAAGCTCTTTATTAACTCCTGCAAGTTCAATTTTGTGATAATCAAAAAGATCTAATACATCGTCGATGTAATTAAAAAGCTCGAGTTTCATATTTCACCTAGACATTCATTTTCACTTCATATTTATCTTTAAGTTCAGTTATTTTTTTGTTATAAATTTCTTGTTCTTTTTGCCTTCTAATTTGTGTAGCAATTTTATCCTTAACTTCATCAAGGGTTAAATCTCTACCTTTATTTTTGTCGTTAATTTTAATAATGTGATAACCAAATTGTGTCTTAACAGGTTGGGTAACTGTTCCAACTTCATTTGCAAATACTGCGTCTTCAAATTCCTTTACCATTTGTCCCCTAGTGAAAGTCCCTAATTCGCCGCCCTTTTCCTTTGATGGACAAGTAGAAAATTCCTTTGCAAGACTTGCAAAATCTTCGCCATTTTTTATTTTTTCATAAATTTCTCTTGCCTTGTCTTCTTCTTCCACTAAAATATGAGAAGCATTTGCACTTTCCTTTTCTTTAAAAGCCTCTTTATTATCTTCGTAGAATTTTTTAATTTCGTCTTCTGTTACAGTTACCTTTGCAAGAAGTTTTCCAAGAGCGTAAGTTTTTAACATACTCTCCTTAGTTTTATCTAAAACTTGTATAAATTCGTCATCTTTATCCATTCCCTTTTCTATTGCATCTTGGTACAAAAGAGTTTGATATACAAGTTCATTTACAACTTCTTTATTCATCTCTTCCCCGCCAAAATATTGTTTAAGCTGTGGATTTAGTGAATCTATAAATAAATTGTAGTCCACTCCTGTAATTTTCTTGCCATTTACCTCTGCTAAAAGCTTGTCCTTATCCATTATTACCTCCGCAATTTATATCAATTTATAAGTTTTCCATAATTTTATGTTACCATTTGAAAAAACTTTTTTCAACTAATATAGTGGCAGCAAACTCTCGCATAAATCTCGCTTTTTTCTTTATTTCTAAAGAAAAAGTAAAGCTTATCATCTTCTAAATATACATAAATAAAGACACGATCACCGTATTTCAATTCCTTTACATAATTTATATTCACATCAGTAAATTTTATATTATATAAACTTTTAGGCAATGCTTCATAAAGTAGTTTGGCATAGACGCTATTGTTCACATGATTATTTATATCTATATCATCTTTTAATATATTATAATCAAAATTATTTATAGCCTCTATGTCCTTAGGCTCATTAACTCTTTCAATTTTATCAAAATTCTTCACATAATATGTGCTATAAATTTCAGAAACTTCTCTTGGAATTTTTATTGGCTTTAATTTTTTTAAATCAATTAATAGAAAAATGGAAGATGCCGAAACTATTTTTTCACCTTCTACATACATTTCAAATTCACGAAATGCGTTGATACCCTTAAAACCACTTGCCCAAGTTCTTACTTTTATTTTTTGATAAGCTTTTGGATATTTTAAAATTTTTATAAACCATTTATAAATCATCCAAGTGTAACCTTTACTTATTAAGTTGTTACTATCTTCGCCTAAACTAATTGACTGACAATTTGATGTCTCCACAAAATAATTAATTATATGATTAAGTGGAAGTTCTCCATTTTTGCACAAAAAATTTTCCACAATATACTTTTTTTCGTAAATACTCATAACTACCTCCAAATTTATTTTAACACATTACTTTTTTTATTTTTTAAAATAAAATTTACAAAAATCATCATTTATCTTTAAAAGTTTACTTTAAATAGCCCTTATGTTAAAATCAACTGAAGAGATAAAAATAATTTAAGCGCCTGAGCCCTAGTGGCTGACGAGGGATAGAGTTATCGAATATCGGCGGATGCTCTAAAGGTTTCACAGCCTAAACATTTTACAAAAAATAAAAGCAATTTTATAACAAAATAAATGTAGTGAGTCTCTAATAAATTTGGAGGTAGAAATATGTGCGGAATAGTTGGATATATTGGAAAAAACAACGCAACGAAATTAGTGCTAGAAGGTCTAAAAAAATTAGAATACAGAGGTTATGACTCTGCAGGACTTTCTATTATAAGAGATAATAAATTGATGACCTTTAAGAAAAAGGGTCGCATAAAAGTTTTGGAAGAATCCTTTGATCAAGATGAATTCTCATCAAATATCTCAATTGGACATACAAGATGGGCAACTCACGGAGAGCCAAATGAAATAAATGCTCATCCTCATCTATCAAGTGACGGCAAAATTACTGTGGTTCACAATGGTATCATTGAAAATTACTTAGAACTTAGAAATGATTTAATAAAAAAGGGATATAATTTCCTTTCACAAACGGATACAGAAGTAATTCCAAATGTAATTGCCGATAATTATAAGGGCGACATCTTAGATGCTGTTTTTAAGGCAACTGAAATTTTAAAGGGAGCTTATAGCATTGGCATACTTGATGAAAATGAACCTAATAGACTTATCGCTGTTAGAAATTCATCTCCCCTTCTTTTTGCAATTTGCAAAGGCGGATATTTTATTGCAAGTGATATTACATCAGTAATTGAACATACAAATAAAATTATTTATCTCGAAGATGGCGATATAATTGATATTCGAGAAAATTCCTATAAGATTTACGACAAAAACCACAAAGAAGTTGAAAGAGAAATAACTGAAGTTAATATTTCAGCAGCTGACGCATCTAAGGAAGGCTACGACCATTTCCTAATTAAAGAAATTCACGAGCAACCTCGCGTTTTGCGTGAAGTTATTTCAATTAAACACAATAATTATGTAATAAATCTTCCAGCAGAGGGAAGTCTTTCACTTGAAGAATTAAAAAATATTAACAAGATTTATATCACTGCATGTGGAACTGCCTTTCATGCAGGAGAAGCAGGAAAATATGCAATAGAAAATCTTGCAAAAATTCCAGTCATTTCTGAAATTGCTTCTGAGTTCAGATACAAAAATATGTTTGTAGATGACAAATCCCTCGTTATTTTTGTATCACAATCAGGAGAAACTGCAGATACTTTAGCTGCATTGAGAAAAGCAAAGGCGATTGGTGCAAAAACTCTTGCCATTACAAATGTAGTTGGCTCATCTATTTCAAGAGAAGCTGATAAAGTTGTATATTGCTATGCTGGTCCAGAAATTTCTGTCGCTTCAACTAAAGCTTACACTACACAAGTTATTTCCCTTTACTTCTTGGCGATGGACATAGCGCTAAAATTAAAGGCAATCACTCAAGAACAGGTTAAAGATATAATTCAAAACATGGAAAAAATTCCATCTCAAATTGAAGAAATCTTAAAACACAAAGATGAATTTAAAAAAATTGCAAATTCTATTAAAGATGCAAAATCAATTTTCTACACTGGAAGATCACTTGACTATATAACTGCAAAAGAAGGTGCACTAAAACTTAAAGAAATTTCCTACATTCACACTGAAGCCTTCCCTTCAGGCGAATTAAAACACGGTTCCATCGCCCTTATTGAAGAAGGAACACCAGTTATATCAGTAGCAACTCAAAGTTCTATTTTGGAAAAAACAATTTCAAATAACCAAGAACTACTAGCAAGAGGTGCCACAGTAATTTCAATTGCAGAAGAAAAAAACAAATTTGTAAAGGACTCTTCTGATGTAATGATTGAAATTCCAAACACAATAGATTTGTTAACACCACTTCTCGCAGTAATACCAGAACAATTGATTGCATATTACGCTTCAGTCTTACTTGGCAATGATGTAGACAAACCAAGAAACTTGGCAAAATCTGTAACAGTAGAATAATTATAAGAGCTGCCTTTGTGCAGCTTTTTTAGTTTTCATAAGGACATTTCGGGTATATAATATAAATGGAGTTGAATTTTATGAATGAATACATATACCTTCTCATATCCATTGTGGCACTTTACTTTTCATATTTGTTTACACTTATAGAAAATGCCTATCTTGCCCTTGGACCTGTAAAAATTTCAAAATTAGAAGACTTAGAAGTTAAAAATCTTGCAATTATAAAAAAACTTGTTAAAAATGAAAATATTTATTCTTCAACACTTATTTTAGATTATTTTTCCAATTCACTTACTGTGATTTTTATGTCTTTATTTTTCTTTTTTAAATGGAATCATATTGGAATGATTTTTGGAATAATAATCTCCACTATAATTGTAATAATTTTTGGCGAAACCTTGCCTAGAAACCTTGGCAAAAATAATTATGAAGTAATTGTACCTAAGTACGCAAAATTTTTAAAATATTTAATAGTTTTTATGCGTCCACTTTCATTACTAATTACATTTCTATCTCAAAATATTATTAAATTAATTATTAAGGACAAAAGTTATAAAGAGCCAATAATTACAGAAGATGATTTAAAAGATGCAATGGACCTTAGTATAGAAGAAGGAATTATAAATAAAAATGAGTCCATGATGATTCAAAATGTAATTGGATTTAAAGATACCTTTGCAAAAGATATTATGACTCCAAGAACTGACATTGTGGCAATTGATATTGAAGACGACTATGAGGAAATCATCGAAAAAATTTCTGAATATTCTTACTCGAGAATGCCAGTTTATCAGGATAGTTTAGACAACATCATTGGCATATTAAATGTTAAAGAACTCTTCCACATGGATAGGACAAAAACCCTTGCTGAAAATAAGTCTTTTTTCAAAAAGCCTTTTTTCACCTACGAGTACAAACCTACGGGAACACTTTTTAGTGAAATGAGACAACATAAATTATCTGTTGCCATAGTTACTGACGAATATGGCGGCACCGAAGGCATGATTACCTTTGAAGACATAATTGAAAAAATAGTGGGACAAATCTCTGACGAGTATGACACAGAGGAAGATGAAGACATAATAAATATCGCTCCTGGAAAATATTTAATCGACGCATCAGTTAATATAGACGAAATAAATCAAAAATTTGGAACAGAACTTGAATGCCAAGAATTCGATTCCCTTGGCGGATTTATCATCGAAAACATCGATAGATTTCCAAAGCTAAATGAAGTTTTAAATATTTCTGATTTAAAATTTACAATAGCAAAGAAAACAAAAAATAGAATTAAAAAAATAATATTAGAATTTCCACAAAAGAATATGTAAAATAAAACCTCCCTTTGAATTTCTATTAAAGAAATTCAAAGGGAGGTTTGTTTTTTACTTCATTTGACAAAGAGCCTAAAAAAACAATAAGACTACGATTAACCTTATTATCCCACTCTTTCATTAAATGATTTTAAAGTTTTTTGGTAATTTATATTTCTATTTACATGAAATAAGTACCAGTGATAGGAACTAACTTTTAATAAATTACTGTCTCTATATGATGAGATTTAAAGCACATTTATTAACTTTAAAAACCAAGCCACTATTGTATAAAGATATGTGGATATGGCTTTAAATAAATTTAATGATGCAAGCCCAAAAAACACTATAAATACAAAAATATTCGGAGCCAACAACAGTACTAATATTACCCAAACAATCCAATTTTTATTGACAAAAAATAATCCTAAAATAAAAGTTACAGCAGATGAGAACAATAAAAAAGAATCCAGAAAGTATATATTTCCATGTAATTTAGTTAAAAAGTTTAGCTCATCTAAATTCATTAAAATAATATCTACTATAAACGAACTGATTATTATTAAAGAAATAAGGTAAAATAACCTTCTTACCTTTTGACTTTTCTTTAAATTGCTCCTTAATCCCATAAAAAGTCCTTCCTTTATTCTTTAATAATCTAGCATCCATATCTCCAATTTTCAAATGCAAAATAACTTCTAACTACTTTAGCAATTTATCTTTGCCCACCAGTCATACAATCAATATTCCTATCTATAATAATCTAATTAAATCTATAATTTTTTTGTAATTTAATTTAAGAACCGCTTATTATCTTACCGAAGAATGATAAGAAAATCGGATTGTAAATATCGTCAATTATTACTGCAAAGGAAGGATAAAGTACCCAAGCAATAGTATTGTATCCATAAGTATCCATTACTGCCTTTGTATTAGCTACTGCATTTGGACCTGATCCACAACCCCATCCGCAGTTTCCTGCTGCCATGACTGCTGCGCCATAATCTCTGCCAAATAAATTGTAAGAAACAAAAATTGCAAACAATGCCATAAGAACTGCTTGAGCTACTAAAACTATTCCCATTTGTCCTAAATGACTTAATAATTTAGTAATATCAATTGTCATGAGAACTAGCGCAAGATAAAGCTCAAGGAACATATGCTCAATAGTGCTAATTTCAGCTACATAAGTGTCCCTTTTAGATTTTTCAATGATATTTCTTGCAATTGCTCCAGCAAATAAACAACCTATAAATTTAGGCATTTCAATTTTTGGAATGCTGTCAAGCAAGAAGTAAATTGGCATACCTAGAGCCGCTATTAATAAAACCATGGCAAAAGCCACAATCATTCTGCTGTCAACTAAAGGCACTACTTTATCGCTAAGTTCGGATTCTGGTCTATCGTTTGGATCAGCTTTTAAATTATACTTGCTAATTAAAAATGCTGCCACAGGTCCACCAATTAATGAACCCATAATATTTCCCATTGTTCCTGCTGCAACTCCAATTTCTGTTACTCCATCAGGTGCTCCCCATTCGGCAAAAATTGGTCCAAAGGCAGATGCAGTTCCAACTCCACCTGACATAGCTGCAGATGAACATTGAAGTGCAAACAACGGATGCATACCTATTGCCTTAGCAACTAATACTCCAACGATGTCTTGCAAAGTTATCAATAAGCAAGCTGCAAAAGCAATATTGAAAATCAATTTTCCTCCTGCTTTTTTAAATAAAGATGTAGAAAATCCATATCCAACTGTTAAAAAGAATATATTCTGTGCAAGATCCTTTGTAATCTTTGCATCAAAATGAAGGGCAATAATTCCTGATAATTTAATGATTGCCACAATAATAGAAAATATAAGTCCTGATACAACTGGTGCAGGAATTGCATATTTCTTTAAAGCAGATGAATGACTTACACACCACCTACCAGCAAAAATTACTAAAGCCGCAATACCTAGTGTACAAAGGTATTCAAATTCAAAACTTGCAACTTCGCCATTTTTACCGGGAGTATAAGTTCCAAAATAACTAAGAACGTGTTCTAATGTCATACTAAAACCTCCAATAAAATTTTTATCATAATAAGCTTATAAAATTATAAAAATTATCATGATAAACTATAATATCACAATACTTTTTCTTTTTCTATCAATCTTTTTTTGTAATATTTATTCAAGAAATCAAAAGTAGCTTTTTTATATATTTTGAAGGTTTATATAAAAACCTGCTAACAAAAGTCAAGCCTAACCTGAAATTAATTTCAGG